>JASJDX010000438.1 GCA_030064975.1 Pleurocapsa sp. MO_192.B19 | reverse complement strand
AAACAACCAGGAGGAAAAGGATTTGGTCGCAAGCAACCCCTAAAAGCTGAAGTAATCATTCCACACTCTCCTGTGACCATCTGAACTGGCGAACTCACAAAGGCCGAGCCTATGGCCGCATGTATTCAGAATTCAGAATTTAGGTAACCTGAGTTCGGGTTAAACTCTCGTTCTCGATCTAGTCATTAGTCATTAGTCATTAGTCATTAGTTGTTAGTTGTACGCCATGTGCAACTAATAACAGAGAAGAAAACCCACCTCAAGTCATGAGAAACTAATCAAGAGTTTCAGAGCAAGGTGGGTCAAATGTATGATACTGAAGAGTTGATCATTGCAGTCTTTTGTTGTGTAGACGATTTTTTAAGGCAAATTACTCAAGGAAAACCAGTTAGAGCCAGAGGCTTTGCCCCTAGTTTGAGTGATAGTGAGGTACTGACCATGGAAATTGTCGGCGAATTTCAAGGGAGAGATTGCGCTCGCCAAATATGGCAATATTTTCCTGACCACTGGGCGAAATTATTTCCTCAAATGAGATCTCGTTCAACATTTGTCAGACAAGCTGCCAATCTGTGGAGTTATAAACAGCAATTACAACAGAGATTAGCTCAAGATTTAGGCGGTTTTCAAGACTCCATTCATTTAATTGACGGCATTCCTATTCCTTTGTGCTGCTTTAGCCTCGCTCATCGATGTCGATTATTTCGAGGAGAGTCAGACTATGGTTACTGTGCAGCTAAAAAACAAACTTACTATGGGTTTCATGGTCATTTGCTAATTAGTGCCGTTGGGGTAATTACAGGATTTACTCTGACTCGGGCCAACGGCTCAGAAAGAGAAGCTTTATGGGATGTTGTTGGGGGAATTAGTGGGTTGCTGATTGGAGACAAAGGTTATATCGATAGTCAGCTAGAAATGCAGTTAAGTGCGGCTCTTTTGAAGTAAAATTTTCTAACGAAACCAGGTGATTTTTACCAGATACTGCTACCTTGTATAAGGTTAGAGTGGAGACCGATGGATTTTTTAAGCGATAGGCGTAGGAATAGTGGTCTCTCCCCGTTGCCCAATTCACAACCGGAGCAGTAATGCCGACATCAGATGAACAAGACTACTTTCGTGCTGCTCATGAGCAGTATCACCAGCTCATTAAAACCTTAAGTGCCGACTCTAGCCAAGGGTGGGAGCATGGTGAAGTGGAAAGATATATCAACTCAGATGGTACAGAATTACTCAGGCGTCTGTTTCAGGGTCATCTTGACTTACGCTACGCTCAAGAAGAGTACCAAACTGAAGTGGTGGGAGCAGATGGGGAAGTGCGTCCCCACCGACGAAAAAGAACCGAACGCCAGCTAGAAACCATATTTGGGGAAGTGGTGGTAACCAGAGTGGGTTACAGTACGCAAAAACCAGGGATAAGTGCTCTCTATCCAGCAGACGGTCAGTTGAATTTATCAACAGACAAGTATTCTGATGAACTGCGTCGTCGGGTAGCAACAGAAGCATCCAAAGTATCCTTTGCCGAGACCAGGAAGACCATTGCTGCCACCACAGGTGGGGCGGTGGGCAAACGCCAATGTGAAGAAGTAACAGTGAAAGTGGCCCTCGACTTTGAGGACTTTTATGCTCAGCGGAGCGTAGAGCAGCCAGCAGCGAGTGATGACCTGTTAGTGGTTACCACTGATGGCAAGGGCATTGTGATGCATTCAGAGGATCTTCGAGAGGCCACTGCTCAAGCAGCCAAGAAATCCTCATCCTCCCGTCAAACTAGATTAAGTCCGGGTCAAAAGCGACAACGGAAACGCATGGCCACGGTTGCCTCTGTGTATAGTGTAGCGAGATATGAGCGACAACCTGAAGATATTATCGGGGACCCCCCGGACCCCCCAGAGCGACCAGCTATTCATGACAAGCGGGTATGGGCTAGTGTCCGCCAAGATGCCAAGACAGTGATTGGTAGTGCCTTCAGAGAAGCTACTCACAGAGATCCCCACCATCAAAGAGAGTGGGTAGTGCTGGTGGATGGAGAGCCCCATCAGTTGAAGACTATCAAAGCGCACGCCAAGCAACAGGGTGTGGAGGTAACCATCGTGCTGGATTTCATTCATGTATTGGAATATATCTGGAAAGCCGCTTTTTGCTTTTTCTCATCGGGGAGCGAAGCCGCCGAGGCTTGGGTGCAGGAGCGAGCCTTAAGAATACTGCAAGGAAAAGCCAGTGATGTCGCTGCGGGAATTCGGCGCAGTGCCACGAGACAAAATCTGTCCCAGCCGGCACGAGAGAACGCTGACAAATGTGCTGACTATTTGTTGAAGTATCGCCAGTATCTTGGCTATGACGACTATTTAGAGAAGGGATACCCCATTGCCTCCGGTGTGATTGAAGGCACTTGCCGTCATTTAGTCAATGACCGCATGGATCTGAAGGGGGCTCGTTGGCGACTGGATCGAGCTGAGGCCGTACTGCGTCTGAGGGCACTCAGAACTAGTAGTGATTTCGACGAATATTGGCAATTTCATAAGATGCAGGAATTCCAGCGCCATCATGTCCACAAGTTTCAGGACCCTGAAAGATTGTTAGCCATTTAACTCCTTTACTTCAAAAGAGCCGCACCCAACGTCGTAAGACTCCCATTGGAATCCAAGTCCTCTGGCGTGGCTGGTTAAAATTACACGCTCTTTGTGAAGGCTGGCAGCTTGCCCGAAACACTTAACGGGAAAAGTCAGGTTGATTGATTTGGTTCACTTGCTCAAAAATCGCGTCGGTTTCTGGTATTTTCTTTTGCGGTTTCCCTTTCACTACTCTTCTCAAACGGTAGTTCATTTCGCTCTCGTCGTTGTCGAATTACTTCAGCAGGTTGAAGTGTTAGATTCAGTTGGCTGAGAAGTTCCTACCAGATTTAGCAGTATGAGAAGTTTTCTGCTTACTAGTTTTACTTTGCTTGACGCGAGCGTGGAATTCTCTCTGAGGTAAATCGGCTTTTAACTCTTCAAGTAAATCTTTTATCGGTTTTGGTAAATCTAATTGCGATCGCTCGACTATTTTAGTTAGAGGAAGATCGTTATGGGTGCTGACGGCAATGGTACAGTCAGAATCCTTGGTATCTATTTTGCATGGATGCAATAGCAGAACTATTTTGATCGTGCATTTATCTAGATCGTAGGGTTCGGGTGGTGGAGTTTTTGAGGTATCTGTCATCTTAGGTAATGTCCTTGCTTAATTCGTAAACTACGCGCTGTTTTTGAAATACTTCCGTGCCTTCTACTTCAATCCCTTCTTTCCAAGCTTGAGTAATGGCTTTCTTATCGGCTCTAATTTCAACCTTTTCATAGCGATACTCTTCGGGTAAATCTTGAGTGGGAGCAATCGGAAAAAGTTGGTTTCGTATAGGCGATCGCGTAGCCTTCTCTTCGCGATCGCCTTAGATAGAAAAAAGAAGAGAAATGGCAAAAAAAGTCAATAAATAGGGGAAGAATCCTTAAGTTTTCCGACTATTGAATTGAATTAACCCTAAAAAAACGATATTTTCCTGTATAAGATGAGGATTCCTCCTCAGAGTTTTTCAACAAGGAAAATATCATGAATCAAAAAAAATTTGCTAACTGTACATTAACTAATTATTTGTCGTCTTAACAAAATATTGTCGTCTAATATTAAATAGTCTCAAATCCCTGTAAATAAAAGACTTTAGCTTCATTAGTCTAATTATATCGCTTCAAAACAACAATTAGACGGATTAACAAATTAGATGACATTTTTCAGATTTATAACAAAATAAGTGTCGTTATCCAAAAAGAGACTAATTTTAGCTTTTTAATCTTTATTAACAAACTGTTTGTCGTTTTGACTATAAAATACTTATATGTTGCAATTAAACATAATTGTAAGTATATGTTGGATTCCATTGAAGATAAAAATTCGCCAATAGAGCAAGAAACAAACGAAGTTGTTACCGAACTCGATGAAGAAGCACAGAGAAAATTAGAGGTGATTCAAACTCTACTAGAGCCATGCGATCGCAAAACTTATGGCAAGAGGTTAGGAGAGGCAGCAGAAAAACTAGGTAAATCTAAAAGAACTGTGCAGAGATTGGTAAAGAAATGGGAAGAGGAAGGTTTAGCTGGGTTGACTCAAACCAAGCGTGCTGATAAAGGAAGTCACCGAATCAATGATGAATTAGAAAAATTTATTCTCAAGACTTACCAGAATGGCAATAAAGGCAGCAAGAGAATTACACCAAAGCAAGTTTATTTGAGAACCAAAATAAAAGCTCAAGAATTAGGTGTCAAAGCTCCTTCTCATATGACTGTATATCGAGTTTTGAAGCCTTTGATAGATAAGAAAAAACAAGCCAAAAGTATTCGGAGTCCTGGTTGGCGAGGTACTCAGTTATCAGTAAAAACTCGTGCGGGACAAGATTTATCAGTGGAGTATAGCAACCATGTCTGGCAATGCGACCATACCCGCGCTGATGTATTGCTGGTGGATAAGTATGGAAAACTTCTAAGTCGTCCTTGGATAACAACAGTTATTGATACATATTCTCGTTGCATTATGGGAATTAATCTGGGTTTCGATGCTCCTAGTTCTCAGGTTGTAGCCTTAGCTCTACGTCATGCTATTTTGCCAAAACATTATGGTGCAGAATACGAGCTACATGAAGAATGGGGAACTTATGGTTTACCACAGCATTTTTATACTGATGGGGGTAAAGACTTTCGTTCCAATCATCTCAATCAAATTGGAGTGCAGTTAGACTTTGTTTGTCATTTGCGCGATCGCCCTAGTGAGGGTGGTATTGTCGAACGTCCTTTTAAAACCTTCAATACAGAACTGTTTTCAACTTTACCAGGATATACAGGTTCAAACGTACAGGAACGTCCAGAAGATGCTGAAAAAGAGGCTTGTCTGACTTTACGAGATTTAGAAAAGCAGATCGTTCGCTATATCGTAGATAACTACAATCAACGTCTCGATGCTCGTATGGGAGATCAAACTCGGTTTCAAAGATGGGAGTCGGGTTTAATTGCTACACCAGATGTTCTTTCTGTCAGGGACTTGGATATCTGTTTAATGAAGCAAGCTAGACGCAGAATACAAAGAGGTGGCTATCTTCAGTTTGAAAATTTAATGTATCGTGGCGAATATCTAGCTGGCTATGCAGGCGAAACAGTTGTTCTGCGTTATGAACCGAGAGATATTACAGAGATTTTGGTTTATCGCCAAGAAGGCAATAAAGAGGTATTTCTGGCAAGGGCTTTTGCTCAAGATTTAGAGACTGAAAGTATTTCTCTAGATGAAGCAAAGGCTAGTAGTCGCAAGGTGCGGAAGGCAGGTCAAACTATTAGCAATCGCTCGATTCTTAATGAAATACGCGATCGCGAATTATTTACTCCACCAGATAAAAAAACTCGTAAGGAAAGGCAGAAAGAGGAACAGTCCGAATTACCGACGCAGAAAAAACTTAGTCAAACTAAGGCTTTTGACGAAATTGAAAAAGATGAGGAAGAAATACCAGCAACTAAGAAAGTACCCAAAGTAGAGGTATTAGATTACGAAGATTTACTAGATGATTAT
>JASJDX010000437.1 GCA_030064975.1 Pleurocapsa sp. MO_192.B19 | reverse complement strand
TTTTTATATTATTTATTGTTCGCTATTTATTGTTCGCTGCCTGTCAATTTTGCTCTCAAACTAAAGCTAATTTCCCCATTCCTTTCTAAACGAGCTTTTTCTACGCGTTCGAGTTGATCTATCTGACATTGAAGACGTAGAGTAGATGCTAAATCTTCTCTTGTTATATGACAAGCTCGCATGGCTTGGTGACACAGTTGACCATCTTTAATTAAAACTCGCGATCGCCCTTTTATTTTGCTTTCAAATCTGCTGAAATAAAACGCTATTGCCGAAAATAACCAATGCATTACTACTAAAATAAAGCTAGCAAAGATAGTTTCAAAAAAAGCTGAAGTTCCATTGATAGCACGGCTAAGAGTAGAGCCAAAAATAATACTAAGGACTACATCAAAAGCAGCATACTTACCAATAAAACGACGGTCCCCTACCATTCTAATCATGATTAAAGCAGCAACATAAATCGTAGCTGCTCGTAATCCCATTTGCCAAAAATTTAGCTGTTGCGCATTTAATCCCAAAGCCCAGTTTATTGCATCTGCTATTGAAGCAATCATTTATTAACCTGATTTTTTACTACTTATCTATCTTCAAGATTGATTAAAGTATATAAGCGATATATGAGCGAGCGGTAGGCTACGGGTTGGCTAATCCCTTGAATGCTATAGCATTAAGTATATAGGTTTTCTGTCAATATAATAATCCCCGTCACATATTTCAAACGTATTTTAAACGTATTTTAAACGTATTTAAAATTAGAAATAACCGCTGACTGCTGGTTGAGATTTAGTACGGTTTTCTCTACATAACCAAACAGCTTAATTAAATATCATGCAAAATTCAAAAGATTGTCACAGAAAAGACACACCGTTTATCTAAATTTAAAACATTAGTCATAGATTACTTATGACGTAACAGCTATAAAAAAACTTACCTCTTATTCAGTAACAAAAATATAAAGATAAATCTAAAAAAATGAAACAATCTACACTTTGGAAAAAAGCAACAACTTCTTTATCCCTAGTTATTTTAGGAGGTGGTATAGCGTTGGGTGGTAATTATTTAATCAACTCTCCCCAAAGCTTTGCCAAAGATACAACAGATTCTAGGACAGCATTTAAAGCTGAAACTGTGGCTCAAAAAGAGGTTGAAGAGGTGGCGGTTGCTGTTCCCCAAAACTACGTTAGCGATGTCGTCAACCAAGTAGGAGATTCAGTGGTTCGTATTGATGCGTCTCGTACTGTCTCAACCAATGTTCCTGCAATCTATAATGATCCCTTTTTTCGTCAATTCTTCGGTTCTCAGATCCCCAATACTCCCAGTAAACAAATCCAAAGAGGCTTCGGTTCGGGGTTTGTAGTTAGTTCCGATGGTTTGATTCTCACCAATGCTCATGTAGTAGACGGTAGTGATAATGTTAAGGTAACTCTCAAAAACGGACGCACTTTTGAGGGACAAGTTATGGGAACAGATCCCTTAACCGATGTAGCGGTGATTAAAATCGAAGCAGAAAACTTACCAGCCGTTACTTTTGCTGACTCCGAACAGCTACAACCTGGAGAATGGGCGATCGCTATTGGTAATCCTTTGGGGTTAGACAATACCGTAACTACGGGAATTGTAAGTGCCACTGGTAGAAGCAGCGCACAGGTAGGTGTAGCAGACAAGCGAGTTAGCTTTATTCAAACTGATGCAGCTATTAATCCTGGTAACTCTGGAGGGCCTTTGCTTAATGCCAAAGGAGAGGTGATTGGCATCAACACCGCGATTATTCAAAACGCCCAAGGTATTGGTTTTGCCATTCCTGTTAATACTGCTAGAAATATTGCTGAAGAACTAATTGCTAAAGGAAAGGTCGATCATCCTTTTCTGGGTATTCAGATGCTAACAATTACTCCCGAACTTAAAGAACAGTTAAAAACTTCGCAAAATATAGGAGTTGAGGCAGAGTCAGGAATCTTAATTGTTGATGTTGTTCCTAACTCTCCAGCCAATAAAGCAGGATTAAGAGCGGGGGATGTCATTCAAACAATTGCTGGTCAAACAGTTACTCAACCCGACGAAGTTCAACAGGCGGTAGAGAAAACTAAAGTCGGTGACAAACTGACTCTTGGTTTGCAACGTGATGCTAAACAAGCCAATATCGCGGTAACGGTCGGCATACTCCCTACATCTAACCAGTTGCAACGTTAATTGTTCAATTATTGCCAATATTGCCAAGTTTTTCTATTCTTCTCACACAACCAAAGCGATAAGTCCCACTATTTTCCAGGCTTATCGCTTTTTTTTAGTCCAAGATTGAGAATCTAAATAATTTTCGGTACTAATAGCAAAGCTAATACAATCGCTACTAAGAAAATAACTAACAGCCGAGTGGTGCGATCGCTTTTGGCAAGAATTTCTGAGTAAGATAATTCGTGTTGTTGAATTAGTAAAAAAGAATGGGGATCGAACAAGAAGGGAAATAAACGATTTAACAGCAAACGCAGAAAGAAATTAATACTCCACAGTCTTTTTTGTAACGGGTTTTGATTGTATTGCCAGGGATAACTAATCTGTACCAGACGGATTAAAGCCTTAATATCTGCTTGACGCAAGTTTTGATAGCGAGGAAGTGCTTGAGAAAGTTTATCTTTGGTTTCGGCTAGAGTTTCGTGGAACAAATAGACATCTTCCAATGCAGAATTGACTCCTTGTCCAATATCGGGTGGGAAACAATGCACCGCATCTCCAAATAAGATTACTGCTGTTGCGCGATCGTTCGTCTGGTTCCAAATTTGATATAGTCCCGAACAATATTGAGGAAGAGGAAAGCTACCGCCATCACTAGCAAGAAATCTGGCTATTTCTGATGCAGAGATAATCTTTTCTAAGGGAATTTGCGGAAAAGCTTGTTGAAAATAATTTGTTAATGCTTCTGGGGTTTCGATCTGCCAAATTTGATGGTCTGGATAAGTAATAATATTAGCAGTTCTAGGTTGTTGGGGATTTTGAAACGGTAGTAAACCCAAAGAAATTGATTTGCTACGCTCTTTGAAAGTCGAGCGAATACCGTATGCCATCGTTGATTCTGCTCGATCTTCTTCTTGTTCTGATAGGGGAAATTGGGGGGGTAAAGTAAGAACTTTATACTTCAAACCAGCACTAGGAGAGTCAAATTGCTGCATTTCAAAACGATGAGATTTACCTTTTTCCCATTGATGTAGAGTCTGACGCACAATTGAGTTTAAACCATCACAACCCACAATCAACTTAGGAGTAAAAGTAAATTGCGTTCCATCTTCAGAGCAAGCGATAATTTTCAGGCGAGCGCCATTTTGCTGAATTTCGGAACATTGAGTTTGAAATAATACTCGAATTGAATCTTGCCAATTTTCCGCAATCTCATCATAGAATAGTTGTACAAATGAGGCTCTAGGTAACCAGTAGGCAGTTTTACGGCTAGAATCGGCGATCGGTAGTTTAGAAGTTTTACGAGAACCATCTTTTTTGATTAAAGTAAAGTAAAAGTCGGTACTAGGAACGCTCAAGCTAGCTAATTTAGCGGTCAATTCCAGTAAATCGGTTAATTTTTGACCGCGACCATCAATTTGATAGCTAAAAGATTTATCTGGTTCGTAATAGTCTGCTGAGGGTCTTTTTTCTAAAACTGTAATCTCTTTATAGCCTCTTTTGGCTAACATTAAAGCAGTACCCAATCCCGCTGGTCCACCGCCAATAATTACTACGTTGCTTTGGTGGTAATTGTCCATGACATTCGTAATTTAGCTTCTACCCGATCGTATATTATCTTTAAAAATCGATTGAAGCGCATAGTGTCAAGAAGTTCTACAAGTTGTCTTTTAAAAATAGGCGTTGCTGAATTGTAATGCTATGAAGCATTATTTTGTCTGTTGGAAAATAGACTTTTATTTAAAAAAGCTTATATCTTATAGCCTAAAGCAAAAAATAAGCGTGTCACTTTAGCTATTCGAGGAGTAAGATGGTCAGATACCAAAGTAGCTCTGATAACTTATCTTTTAGCTAGTCTAACTAATCTAATTTGTATTATATAAGTAAAATAAATATAAAGAGAGGGGAGAGAATTGAGCAAAAAGTAGCAGAGGATACATAATTTTAGCGATTGCTTCGCAGTGCGCGGAGCGCAATCGCGCTCTTTGTGATCTACTGAAAGTAGCAAGTAAATGCCAAGGGAAGTAAGTTGTTCGTCTTCGAGGCATCGAACCTCTCGACTCATATGCGAAATTGTCTTAATTAGTAACATGACTTTGATTATCTCTCCTGCGGAATATATTCGGCTTCATCAACGAATAACTAAACAAGATTGCCAAAACTTAAATTTAGAGGAATTTGAAACGATCTATCAAAAGCCGAAATGTTTGGCTCAATCGGGTTTTACTCGTCGTGTTGAATTGATGCCTGGAGTATGTTTGGATATTTTAGACTGGCATTATCGCCATGAAATGATCTTGAAAGTTCCAGTTCATCCTCATCCGATACAGCTTCTAATTTTAGCTTCTGGATTTATTGATTACGAAGACATCTATCCCACTTTTGGCGGTAAACAGAGTTATTTTTCTGGTAGTGGTATTTCCCCTGCCTATGTAGAAAAATATCGGCGATCGCAAAATATTTCAGGAATTAATATCCACATCGATCCCAAACAGTTTGTCCAGCTTTTTCCCGATTTACTCAATAACCAAGTAGGTTTGAGCAAATTGTTTTTAAAGTCGGATGAGCTAAAAACCTCTTTTTTTCCAGAAGTTACGCCATTAATGCTAACAATAGTCAAACAAATAATTAATGCACCTTTTCAGGGTATAACCAAAAAAATCTACTTGCAGGGAAAGGTTTTAGAATTATTGGCATTTCAACTCGAAGCGATCTCTACTCAGCAAAATCAATATCCCAGGTTATCAAAATTAAAACCAGAGACTGTTAACCGCATCCACCATGCCAAAGACATCCTACATCGCACCTATAAAAATCCCCCGTCGATTATTGAATTAGCTCATACTGTAGGTATTAGCGATCGCACTTTGCAAAGAGGCTTTCGTCAGTTATTCGATAGCACTGTGATTGGTTATATTACACATTTGCGAATCCAGCAAGCCAAACAACTATTGCGCTCTGGCGACATCTCTGTGACAGAAGTCGCTAATTTAGTTGGCTACTCTCATTTAGGACATTTTGCAGCAGCCTTTAAACATCAATTTGGCATTACTCCTAGTGAGTGTCTGGCAGGGAAGTTGCAAAAATGAAGAGACTTCTAATTTAATAAAATGTCGGTTTTGGGATCTGCTGGCGGTTTTTGGGTAGACTAGACTTCTTTTGGTTATCTATACTACTTCTGAAAATTAATAAAAATTTTTATCAATAAAGCTTATTTTGCTTTGGTCTGAGGAGTAGTTATGGACAATTGGTATAGAGTCTCGATCTTAGGATGTAGTCAGGGTGTAATCCGCAGCTTAGGCAGTAGCATCATCGCTCTATCATTATGTGCGGGGAGTGTTTTGGTAGCATCTGCTAGTTTGGCGCAGCAAATAGATAGCGATCGAGATCGGCAAACAGCAATTCAAACAGCCCAGGCAATTAGTCAAGTCACAGGGGTCAGGATTAATTCTACTGAAAGCGGTTTTTATAATGAGTCGGAATTAGGAACTTCATTTACCGCACCAGGAACGGTATTACGCGCCCCCGAACGGATTTATGGCTTAGAAGCAGCTATAGATATTAAACCAGCCGAAAACTAGCTTTTAGGAGGGACAATTACCTGGATTGAAGGAGAAATTGATGCTGATGATGACGGTGATTTTGAAGACCTCGATGGCTTTCGCATCGCACCTTTAAAAATCACTGCTTATTTAGAAAACCAGACTTGACCTGGCTGGAAAAACCGAATTCAGGCTTTACTTTCAGGCGATCGCGATCCTGAAGGTGAAGGTTTTGGGTTGGATGAAGTAGACAGTTATCTGGTTTTCGACCTACTGAGTAGCGTAGATGTTGGCGCAGGGAAAGTTCAATTAGGGATAGAAAATATTTTTAACAACGATTATTTACCAGTAGTGTCTCAATTACAAAGCACGAACTCTTCTCGAAGTGCAGCGCGGGGAACGACTTTTAGCTTGAGATACTTGTTTAAATTTTAGCCTAGCGACATTTGCCTGAAATTATGCTCAAAGATTTGCTTCGATTTAGCCTATCATTACTGCTGTTATTGAATATCTCGATCTTGGTAAGCTGCGAAAGTTCAACTAGAGATTCTGCTGAATTCAAGGAATTAAAAAGCGATCGCGCCGTTGGTGAGGCGCGTTGCGATCGCAATACCTCAAGTTGTGAAATAAATCATGCAATGGGAACTACGACAATCACAGGAACTCCCCAAAGAGATGAATTTGAAACTATTTGCTCAAGAGTGCATAACATCAGTTATTAATAATTAATTTTGGTAGGCGGCTAAAGCGATCGCTTGCGGTAAAATATTGTGTTCTTGTACTTGTATTCTGGCGTGCAGTGTCTCTAAAGTATCATCAGGCAAAATAGGCACAGCAGCTTGCATGATAATTTGACCACTATCAACTTCTAAAT
>JASJDX010000436.1 GCA_030064975.1 Pleurocapsa sp. MO_192.B19 | reverse complement strand
ACAGGACAATCCACCTTTATGGTGGAGATGAATGAAACAGCTAATATCCTCAATCATGCTACTCCAAAATCTTTAATTCTCTTAGACGAAATAGGAAGAGGTACAGCAACTTTCGACGGGCTTTCCATTGCTTGGGCGGTAGCAGAATACTTAGCAACAGACATACAGGGGCGAACTATTTTTGCTACCCACTATCATGAATTAAATGAACTGGCTTCAATTCTGACTAACGTAGCTAATTACCAGGTAACGGTAAAAGAAATGTCGGATAAGATTATCTTTCTGCATCAAGTATGTGCTGGTGGCGCGAGTAAATCTTACGGTATTGAAGCAGGAAGACTTGCTGGTTTACCCTCATCAGTAATTTCTAGAGCAAAACAAGTGATGGGACAAATTGAGAAACACAGTAAGATTGCGCTGGGTTTACGCAAAGGTATTAAACAAGTACAACCTAAGAAAGATCAAAACGGGAAAGCAGTTGAACAATTAGATATTTTTGAGGATTAAAAATTTATTTTAAGAGTAGTCTATAAAGGCTTAAGATAGAGATAGTGATATGCAAGTAGTGGTGAGATAGAATCTATATCCTGTATATGTTATATATATTATTAACTAATACAATTAGAATCTAAATAATCACTTACAAATTAAATTTTTTGATGACAACTATTTTGGCATTTTTACTTGACTCATTGATCTTGCTGTTTTCTAAAATAGTACGGGACTTGGAAAAACTATCCCCAGAAAAGCAAAGAGAAGTTTCCACAAGAGCTTGTCCTTCTTGTGGTTCTCAATATCTGATTAAAAATGGTTCAATTCATAATGGTAAACCCAAACATCAATGTAAAAGTTGTGGTCATCAATTTATAGACAATCCTACGAAAACAATTGTTTTATTGGAAACAAAACAGCTAATTGATACACTATTACTAGAGAGAATATCTCTGAGAGGAATTGCCCGAGTTACTGGAGTAAGCTGGTCTTGGTTACAAAATTATGTCAATCAGAAACTTAGTTGTATCCCAAGACAGATAAGTATTTCAGAAAAACCTCGCGGAAAACTTATTATTGAATGTGACGAAATGTGGTCTTTTGTTAATCATAAGAAAAATGAGCTTTATATCTGGCTAGCAATTGAGCGCAATACTAAAGAAATTGTTGGTTGTTTTGTAGGAGATAGAACTCGAAAATCAGCTCGCAAATTATGGGCTTCTTTACCAACTATTTATCAGCAATGTGCATTTGCTTATACGGATTTTTGGCAAGCTTATCGAAGAGTTATTCCCCCGAAACATCATCGAGCTGTTGGCAAAGAAACTGGCTTAACTAATCATATCGAAAGATTGAATAATACCTTCAGACAACGTATTTCTCGCTAGCGTGAGACAAAGTCTATCATTCTCTAAAAAACTGCATAATCACATTGGAGCGATTTGGTACTTCATTCATAGCTATAACGCAGAACTGGCAAAGATTTGAGCTTTACCACTACTTGCATATCACTACCAACTTTTGATATGAGCGCACTCGAGAAAGAATCGCTCGGTGCATAATAAACTCGGAGCTTACCCAATAAGTTAGTAGATTATCTCAATTCAATTTTGATTTTTGATGTCCTTGGATTATTAGGAGCGGGACATGATAGATAAATTTTCCACATTTTACGATTTCACCCACAATAATGGTTATCCGCCATTTAAACCTTTGGTGCAATATAAATTAAGAAAGAGAATAGAAAGACTAGCTGACTTACATCCTGAATGGAATGAATCTGATTATGTCCGATATTTTGGCGAAATTTTGCAAACTAAGCCAGAATCTGATTCGGAAAGGCGTTTCGCTCATTGGCATTTCTTAGCTTATCTCGATTTAGACCGCTGTTATTTAATTTGGAGAAATTTTCATTATTTTCCATTTTATGCAGCTAAGTTAGAAGACTTTTATGCTCTGACCAATGAGATTTTATGTCAACCACACAAATTAAAAATATATCTGGATAAGTATAATCCTCAAAACGATAAGAAGGCTTCAGTTAAAACTTATATTTTAAGTATACTTAAAAACTCGATTAGAGAAAAAATAGATTTACAATCAGATTGGCATTTGTTGTGCAATGTAGATATAAATAGTCTCAGAAAATTAAATAATTTTGGGACAAAATTGCGAAAAGCTTTAGAAAAATATGGCTTAAGAGAACCAAAAATTTCTCAGTATATTTTTGCTTGGCGACATTTTGTCCCAGTATATAAAAATAATATAACTTATAATTTTGAGCGAAGAAAAAATAAAAGATGGCCAGAACCAGTCAACTCTGATTTTGCCGAAGCTGCAAATTATTATAATGCCCAAAGATTTCAGCCTAACGTTCCTCTTCAAGTAGCTGCTGGAAAAGAAGTAACGCCAGAAATACTAAAAAAATGGATGAATATTTGTATTCAAGCTCTACAACAAGCTGAAGAAATAATTGAAATTTCTCGTGATGCGGATATCTATGAAAAACAAGAAAAACAGATAGATAATTGGATTACTTCAGATTATCAGGACGAGGAATCAGATCCTTTAGAGCAAGTTGAAATAATCTTAAGGCAGGAAATAAAGAGAATAGAAGCAAATTTTGACAAAATTAAAAGTAGAATTCCTCAAGAATCACGTCGGGCAATTATGCCATTGTGCTATGCCAATCGGCTAGCTATCTTAAATCAAGAACAATTAGCCAGTTTATTAGGAGTACACCAAGGAACTGTTTCCCGTTATATCTCTAAATATATTGAAACTCCTTTATTAAATAAATTTAGAAATATACTCAATAAGAAATTCGAGCTCGAATTTTATTTAGATACATTTTTATCAGAAAGGTTTGCCAATCCTCACCAAGAAAGAATTTTAGATCGGTTATTAGTTGAATCTATTAAAAATTTAGAAGCTCGAAAACAACATATTTTGAAATTATATTACGGTCAAAAAATGAATTCAAAAACAATCGAAGCAGGAATAAGATCTGATGATATAATTAACAATAAATATATAATTAAAATTACTAATGAGTTAACAATATTATTTCAAGAAAAAATTAACAAATGGCAAAATAAATATATTAAATTTTGGCTGAGAAATTATAATAAAAATATTATTCAAACTGTTTTGTTAAATGCTTTTAAACAGTTAACTATTCTCGAGCAAGAAATTCTTAAAAAGCGATATTGTCAAAAAATTGATGAGAAAGAAATTGTAAACTTCTATCCTAGATATAGTGTCAGCCAAATTATATATGAAGCAAAGCAGCAGTTAGTAGATTATTTACTCCAGTGGATTAAGAATAATTTATCTATTGCTTTAGATTCAAAAAAATTACAAGTTATGGGGGTTATTGATGATTGGTTATTAACCGCCTTAATTTATTTAGAAATATAAGACCAATTAAGGAGGAAAATATCAAATATGTTGAGTTTACGCAAACTATCAATTAGTTACCCCAATCAATTATGGTTGAGAATAACAGAAGAAATACAACAGAAATCTTGGCAGCGATCGCAATTGTACTCAAATCCTACTAGTCGATGTCAAGCTTACTTAAATGAGATTTGTTGGCAAACTTTTATCCCCTGGTTAGAAGCTTGGTTAGAAGAGGACAGTAATCAGTCTAATTTAATTAAAACAGAGAGATCTTGGTTTAATATTTGGGAATTTGTTAACGGTACTGCTATTAACTTAGGTCAAACTAAAATAGTATTAATTCCCAGTGAGACAACTGACATTGAAGAGTTTGACATACCTCAAGAGTGGGTTGATATTCCTCAATGGCAAGGGGATTATTATCTAGCTATTCAAGTAAATTTAGACCTTTCTGATGAAGTTTGGATCAGAGTCAGAGGACAGGTTAGTTATCAACAATTAAAAGCTAAAGGAGAATACGAATCAAGCGATCGCTCTTACTATATCAGTCAGAAATATTTAGCTGAAGATATCACAGATATCTTATTATCTCCCCAACCAGTTGCCCAAACCAAACAGGAATTAGTAACTCCAACAGAATTATCTTTAGCAACAGCTAACCAGTTATTAGATAGATTAGCTAATCCATCAGTTTATTACCCGCGTCTAGCAATTCCTTTCCCCCAGTGGGCGATGTTGGTGACTAATTCTCAATGGAGAAAAAAATTATCGGAAAAACGAAATGAACAAGCTCAAGTTTCACCATTTAGTTTGCCAGCAGTAAATTTGAGACAATGGTTACATCAGATAGTTAGTACAATAGAAGAAGGTTGGCAAACAGTAGAAACTCTCTTTACTCCTCTGGAACCGATTTCCGTGCGCGGATATCAACATACAGAAGAAACTATTACTAAAGATGCAATTACTCCCCTAATTCAGCTTCTACAACCGCATAATCCTGAAAAAGACCGCACTCAAGCTGCTGGAGTACTGGGAAAAATAGGTGGGGGACACCCAGAAGTTATCGCAGCTTTAACGGAATTATTACATACTGCTAAAGCGGAAGAAACTCGTTGGGAAGCTGCATTAAGCTTAGGCAAGATCGATCCAGACAATCCTCATGGAGGCAGAAAAAAGGGCAAACTAATTGACTTAGGCATACAGTTGTCAGGTCAAAAAATTGTATTGATTGTAGCTATCATGCCTAAAACTCAGGATAGAGTAGGAGTCTGGATACAATTAAAACCTGCTAATCAATTAATTAAGCTTCCTCCTCATCTCAAACTAAAGGTACTCTCTGAGTCTAAAACTCGTTTAGAAGCAGAAGCTAGAAGCGACATTGAGGGGCAAGGGAAAGATAAATGTCTTCAATTACGCTTTACTCCTCCATCAGTAACAAATTTTCAAGTACAGGTAACTCTTGATGATGCCAGTTTTACCGAAGATTTTGTTACCTAATTTTCAATTGTTAATTGTAAATTTATACCGCTATGGGCAGAGTAGCAATTCTCGAGATCGGACATGGAAACTTTCAGCAAGGATTTGAAGTGTCCTTAGAAATCAAGGAAGATGAAGGTCAATCCTTGGCAAAACTTGATGGGAAACTACCTGCAAATACTAATATTGAAAATTTATATCAATCTTGGCAGCAATCTTTTTATCGGATGACGGGAATATATCGCAATGATGAAAACTGGGAAGTTGATGATCTAGCTACAAATATTGCTAGCAGCGATTTGGTGACAGATTGCTGGCAAAAAGTTCAACAGTTAGAAGCCAAGATGCAATTATGGCTGCAACCGTCAGCAGATATTAATTGGCAAAAGATCCGCGAAAGGTTAGCCCAAGAATTAGCTGGTCATTCTCAAGAAATACGGTTAATAATTAAAGCGAGAAAAGAAGAACTATGGAAGCTTCCCTGGCATATATGGGACTTGTTATCAGATTATCCCGATGTAGGTATTGGTTATAGTACTAATGAACATTATCGACCTCCTTTAATCCAAACAACTTACAATAAAGTTGGCATTCTAGCGGTTTTTGGAAGTAGTAAAAATATTGATTTAACAGAAGATCTACAGGCAATTAATAATTTAAAAAATACAGAACCAGTTTTTTTACACCAGCCTCATTCCCGAGAACTAATTCAAAAGTTGCGAGGCGGTCAAGGTTGGGACATATTCTTTTTTGCTGGTCATAGCCAGACGGAAAGTAATGCTGGTCGAATTTATCTTAACGAAAGAGAAAGTTTAACAATCGATCAGTTTAAAAATGCTTTAACAGAAGCAATTAGTAAAGGCTTAAAAATTGCTATTTTCAACTCCTGTGACGGTTTAAAACTAGCCCAAGAACTAGCTGATTTGCGTATTCCAGTAGTTATTGTCATGCAGGAGATAGTACCAGATCGAGTTGCTCAATCTTTTTTAACCGAATTTTTAACCGAATATAATTGCGGGCAGCCTTTATATACTGCTGTTCGCAGGGCACAAGCCAGACTAGAAGAATTTACTGATTACCCTGGTGCAACCTGGTTGCCGTTGATTTTTCAAAATCCAACTGTCATACCACCCAAATGGATTGATTTAATCACAACTCCAGATAAACTGCTGCCTCAATCTAAATCTGGTCAATTAAAGAAACAA
This sequence comes from Pleurocapsa sp. MO_192.B19, assembly GCA_030064975.1. Lineage (GTDB taxonomy): Bacteria > Cyanobacteriota > Cyanobacteriia > Cyanobacteriales > Xenococcaceae > Waterburya. Next base: position 533 of record JASJDX010000436.1, on the reverse strand, counting down.
TCCCGATGGTATCGACTTGGTCAAGTATTCCTAAGCAGCTTAATGCTAACAGGCTTAGTCACGGGAGTGCGCTGGTTGGGCATACTCCAACCTTGGGAATTGCGGGCATATGATCGCTTGGTACAATTGCTTAAGAGTAAAGAAACACCCGATCCTCGCATATTAGTTGTTACTGTCGATCATACAGATATTGAATACCAAGATAGTCAAGGGATGGAGAGAATAGGCTCTTTATCTGATGAAGCTCTCGATCAAGGGTTAGATGAACTAGAAAAACTAAATCCAACTACAATTGCTTTGGATATTTACCGTCCCAATGGTTTCAACTCAATAATCGCTAATCGTGTCCAAGACGATAATCGTTTTTTTGCTATTTGCAAAATTCAAGAGCTTAACAACAATAAATATAGCGAAGGAGTGAAACCATTGGGACGGTAAATATCCAAAGCAATTGTAGTTGGATTTAGTTTTTCTAGTTCATCTAACCCTTGATCGAGAGCTTCATCAGATAAAGAGCCTATTCTCTCCATCCC
>JASJDX010000435.1 GCA_030064975.1 Pleurocapsa sp. MO_192.B19 | reverse complement strand
ACCACTGTCCTAATATTGCTAACATCACGGCTGATACAGTGGCGTGTTCAGTAGCCACAGTGGGAAGAAAGCTAAATAACCAAGGTTGAGGCAAAGCCTGAGGTTCAATCTCAGCAAAGCCTAAACAAAGAGGTGGCACAATGATCATGGATAATACCGAAATTGTTGACCAAACTGCCCGTTTACGAGTCTTAATGGTTAAAACCAACTGAGCAACCACCGCATATAGTAAAGTACTTCCTGCACTGAGAACAAATCCCCAGAATATATAGTCTTGGTCTTTATTCAAGATGAGAAATATAGAAGGAGTGAGATAAGCGAGCGCAATGGCTAGATTGATGGCAATTGCGACAGTTGAAGGACTATTTTCGCCGAATACCAACTCTTTCCAGAGTACATTACCGCCTGGATTTACTTGATGACGGTAGCGCGCCCAATCATGCAAGGCTTGACGATGGGGACTCAACGCAGCAATTAATGCTAACCCAAACAGACATAAGCAGAATTGTAAAAAAGAGAAATTATCTGTCAGTCTGTAACTGATAGTACTTTGGAGTGTAAAACCGAGGGCGAGGGCTACAAACCAGGCAGTAAGCCAATAACTCTGAGTTTTACTAATTAGGGTGTTTTCCGGATTATGAAAACGGCGTTTTAAAATAGACCAACACCAGTATGTCCACAAACTAAAGTTAAATAAGATAAAGCCCATCCCCAGACTCGCTTTTGCCCACAAAGCCTGTCCGTAAAATGATAATTCTCCTAAATTTTCTGCTGATAAAAAGTCAATTTTATGTTGGGGTAAATAAGTCGCATCAATTAAATAAGATAGAGCGATACCTGGATTAAATAAGAATAACCAGTCCCAAGGCGCATTGCTAATCACACTGCTGTTATGGAATAAAGCTGTAGTCAAAGTAAACAAGAACAATGTTATTGCTGCGCTAGCTAACCAGGGTTTAAAACCCGATAAACCAAAATTCATTAAGCTCCAAAGTAAAGCCAAGCTGTAGAAGAAAGCACAACTAGCAACGACTAATGCATCAAAGGCGAGAATTAAAGTTAGGGGAATGCGTGCGCCCAAACCTGCCATTAAATGCAGAGGTAAGAATAATAAAATTACTGTGTAAAGTAATATTGGCGCGCCTAAAATTTTCCCCAGTAAAATAATCCCCGCAGATTGAGGAGTTAAGCGAATAAAGTTAAGTGTGCCGCGACTTTCTTCTTTGACTGTATCGGCAATCAGCATATAAGTACCGACTATAAGCAAAGTAAAAATACTAATAAGACTTAAAGCGATAAATAAATCGAGCCATAATAATTGCCAGTTGATGACCCAGTCACCTAACATATCTTTGGTATAAGTTAGACTATCACCATAACCATTGCCCATGCCATAGCGACCTGTTTGAGCATAATATGGTGGTTCTTTCAGCTCGGGTTTTGGTAACTCGCTTAACAGCGAAATTACAACTACAAATTGCGTAATAAGGGAAATAGCGGCAGCAATAACTACATTTCTCGTTTTTAGCTTGCCTTTAATTTCTCGAAATAATTGGGGATTCCATTCTAAAAATTTTTCCCATAACGAACTTGAGTTGTGAAACACTTGAATATTTTGTTTCATGGTTCTAGTTTTAGATAACTCAGGAGTAATTTTTTATAGTCGCTAACTAGATGACTTAAGAAGCTTGTTGATGTCCTAATTTTAGAAATATAGTTTCAAGATCTTCTTGGCTACAGTGGAATTCTGTTAGAGGAATGTCAGCGAGAATAAGCGATCGCAACAGTTCGGCGCAGTCGGATTCTCCCCCCGTAAAATTAACTTTAAGACGATTGCTTTGGGGTATCATCTCCCATTCTTCTACTAGAGAGTTTTGACTAAGTTTTTGTTGCAATATCTCCATCTTACCCAAAGTACTGAGGATAATTTGTTGACGAGATAATCGTTGATATAGTTCTTTTAAAGAAGCACTTTCAACTAAAAAGCCTAATTCCATTATCCCGACTGAGGTACAGAGTTCGGCTAAGTCACTGAGAACATGGGAAGAAATTAAAATTGTCATTCCCGCTTCTTGTAAAATTTTAATTATTTGGCGAAACTGTTGCCTGGCTAAAGGATCTAATCCTGATACGGGTTCATCTAGGAGTAGTAATATGGGTTCATGGATAATAGTTCTGGCTAAACTTAAGCGTTGTTTCATCCCTCTAGACAGAGTTGAAATAATACTTTTACGCTTGTTTTCTAGCTGAACCAATTCTAATACTTCTTGTAGACGACGACGGCGAAAAGGTTGTTTTAAGCGATATAAACGAGCAAAATAGTCTAAATAATCCCAGACAGTTAAATCATCATAGAGAGGAAAATCATCGGGAAGATAACCCAGACGTTTTTTAAGATGGGGGTTGGTATCATCTCTCAACAAGCGATCGCCATTAAGATAAATTTCCCCTTTGGTTGGTTCTTCCGCCGCTGCTAACATCCTAATTAACGTAGTTTTTCCTGCACCATTAGGGCCAATTAAACCGTAAACTTCGCCACTTTTAATCCGTAAATCAATATCGTTAACTGCAATATGTCCCTCAAATCTCTTGGTTAGTCCGTAGGTGGCGATCGCCAATTCTTGACTCATAAGCAATTATCCATAAGCATTAATTAATAATTTCCCACTCGATATTTTGTTTAGTAGAAAAATTATGAGTAAAATGGTCAACTACATTAGTATCACTGAGTTCTAGATTATAAAAATCTACTACGTGATGATCGAAATATGGCCCCGCGTGCCAAGTTCCTACCTCCAGTTTAATAAAACAATTTCCAGGAATACGAAATGCACGTAGCTGGCTGATATCTGGTTCGTCATTGGCTGAAGGAGGACATACCGCCATGAACCAATCTTTGCCATTTAATGAACCCAAACATTGAGTACAAAAATTATGACGAGTAATTTTATTAAAAGTTCTTCCTCTATGTTCTAAACGCATAATATAAAAGCGAGGAATACCATTTTTAAGATTCAGAACCGCATCAGTTTCATCAAAGGCTTTTCCATCAGGGGAAGGAGTAATTAATTGACCATAAGGTTGAAAGTTTTCTGGGGTAATTAAGACAGCAGATAATTTTTTTAAAGTAATATTTTGGGGCATAATCCTCGGATTAATGACTTTATTATCTATTATTTTATTACTTCACTAAATATGAATTTAATAAATCTCTTAGTCAGAAATTTTTTAGCCATAGATTACAGTCAACTTTTGTTAATTTTTGTGACATACATCGACAAAAAGCGAAAATCTCTGAGAATACGACCATAGACTAAAAAACAATGCCAAAATACTAAATAGCATTATTTTTGAGCATTATTTATTAGTTGAGAGCGTTGTCATAAAGAATGATTCCGTTGCAGTTAACCTTAAAAAACTTTTTAAGTTACCAAGATGCCACCTTAAACTTCAGAGGGTTACATACCGCTTGTATTTGTGGGGCAAATGGTGCAGGGAAATCTTCGCTCCTCGAAGCTATTACCTGGGTAATTTGGGGCAAAAGCAGGGCGGCAACAGAAGATGATGTAATTCATGGCGGTGCCAAAAATGTTCGCGTTGATTTTGATTTTCGCTGCAATAATCAAACTTATCGTGTTATTCGATCGCGCCCCAGGGGTAGAAGTAGCTCATTAGAATTTCAGGTAGAAACTAAGGCGGGTAGTTTTCGTTCTATTACGGCTAAAGGTTTGAGAGCTACCCAAGAAGAAATAATATCTTGTTTGAAATTAGACTACGATACCTTTACTAATTCGGCATATCTGCGTCAGGGCAAGGCGGATGAGTTTATGTTACGTCGTCCCAGCGAAAGAAAGCAAATATTAGCAGATTTGTTAAAGTTAGACCGTTATGAAGAGTTAGCAGTTAAAGCTAAGGATACAGCCAAAGAATATAAAGGCAAGATAGAACAGCTAAGAAAAAGTTTAGAACCTTTAGCAGTCGAGCTAGAACAAAGAACAGAAATTGCGGCAGAATTAGCCCAATTAAAACAAGAATTAGCCCAATTGCAGAAAATTCAGGATAATGATCGCTCTCGGTTGCAGGAACTACAGGCAATTGAATATCAGCGTCAAACTTGGGAACAGCAACTTACTATTGAACAAACCCAACATCAGAATTTGACTCAAGATTGCGATCGCGCTACTAAAGATATTAATGCTTTAAAAGGACAACTAATATCTCTAGATAATTTAATTCAACAAGAACCAGAAATTGTTACAGGATATAATCAGCTATTAGCTTGGCAAATTCAAGAAAAAGAACTCTCCAGCAAATTTGTCACTTATCAAGAAGCACAACAGCAAAGACAACAGTTGGAAAAGCAGTTGGAAAAGCAAAAGAATGAGTTGAAATTGCAGATAAATCAGCTACAAACTCGAATTGAAGGTATCGAACAACAACAACAAGAAATAACTAAAGTTTTATCTAAAACCGAAGATATAGAAGCGGCATTAATTAAACTTGAAGCAAGCCGTAAGCAATTAAAAGAATTAGATAAAATTCAACAATATGTTTCTCCCTTAATCAAACAAAAGAGTAATCTACAAACTCAAATTAATCGTGAAGAAGCTAAACTAGTTGCCAAACTAGAACAACTCCATAATTCTGCTAAAAAGTTAGCCGAAGATATTGAAAAAGCACCTAAACAACGTCAGCAATTATTAACCGTAGATGCTCAAATAGAAGAGTTAGATAAAAAGCGCGTCTATCAAAAAAGAGTTGAAGAAAAAGGCACAGAAAGAAAAGAGTTTCGCTTTAAATTACAGGAAAACCAACGAATATATGAGAGACAATGGCAAGAGTTGCAACAAAAGCTACAAATGCTCTCTAACCCCGATGCTTGTTGTCCTCTATGCGATCGCGAATTAGATGAACGCCATCGTAATCAGGTGGTAGGAAAAACTCAGCAACAACAACAAGAAATACAAGAACAAATTTGGGTAATCAGAGAACAATTATCCACTTGCGATCGCGAATTACAGTTATTGCGTCAAGAATATCAAGCAATCTCGCAAGAAATTTCTCCCTACGATTCTTTGCAACAACAATTTGGACAGTTAGAGGCTCAATTGGAAGCCACTGAGGAGATTTACGAACAACTACAAGTTACCCAAGAAGAAAAAAATAATCTAGAATTGTGTTTACAAAATAGTCACTATGCATTGGAATTACAGGCAGAGATTAAGCAGGTAGAAGAAGAGCTAGCAACTCTTAATTATGATGAACAAACCCATGCTTTAATTCGAGGAGAAGTTAATAATTTACGCTGGGCAGAAATCAAACAAGCTAAAATTGAAGATGCTAAAAAGCGTCAAGCAAAATTAGATGAGCAAAAACCCCAGCTAATCAAAAAAATCAGCGATTTACAAACTACTTTAGAAAAGTTACATATTGATTCTGCAATACAGCAGCAAATTAATTTCATTGAACAACAAATTCAAGAATTAAAATACGATCGCACTACTCATCAAAACTTATTAACATCTTTAAGACAGTCCCAATCTTGGCAGCTTAAGCATCAAGAATTACAAAAAGCACAACAAGAATATCCGCAAATTCAAACTAAATTAATTGAATTAGAACAACTATTGCAACAACGTCTCCAAGACAAACAAAGTAGCCAGGAACAACTACAATACCACATTGCTCAACAAGAAAATATTGCTGATAATCGCCAAGAAATTCAAGTTTTAGATCGGCAAATTCATCAACGTCGTCAACAGCTAGATGAACTAATATCTCGTAGTGGTAGATTGCAGCAGTCTCTTACCCAAATAGACAATCTAAAAATCCAACACCAAGATACAGAGAAACAACTCCAAGAATATGAAAAACAATACCGTATTTATCAAGAATTAACTCAAGCCTTTGGTAAAAATGGTATTCAAGCTTTAACTATCGAAAACATCCTCCCCCAGCTTGAAGCTGAAGCCAATCAAATCTTAGCTAGACTAACGAATAATCAATTTCATGTCCAGTTTCTTACCCAAAGAGCAAGTAAAGGAACATCCAAGAAAAAAACTAAACTAATTGATACTCTAGATATCTTAATTGCCGATGCAGGGGGGACTCGTCCTTATGAAACTTACTCTGGGGGAGAAGCATTTCGGATCAATTTTTCAGTACGGTTAGCTTTAGCTAAACTTCTTGCTCAACGTTCAGGAACTTCTCTACAAATGCTAATCGTCGATGAAGGTTTTGGCACACAAGATGCTGAAGGATGTAATAGATTAGTTGGGGCTATAAATGCGATCGCTTCAGATTTTGCTTGTATCTTAACCGTGACTCATATGCCTCAATTCAAAGAAGCTTTCCAAACCAGGATAGAGGTATATAAAGGAGATCAAGGTTCAAATTTACAAGTATCAAATTAATTGCTCATTTTGCCCTTAATTGCTTATTTACAGCAGTTTTCATGCTTGATAGACTACCATTACTATAAAGAGGCCTTCAAGCCAATAACTGAAGCAGACCGCCATGCCAAAAAAGAACTCAAGAAATTAGTGCGAGGAGTAAGACCAATTGAAAGAAGTGTCTCCTCCGAGCAAGAACCCATCGGTGAAGTAGT
>JASJDX010000022.1 GCA_030064975.1 Pleurocapsa sp. MO_192.B19 | reverse complement strand
TGCAGAATTCTGAATTCAGAATTCTGCATTCAAACACTACTTTGTTCTATCTCCCACACATTTTTTCGTTCACCCGTAATCTTTCCCGAAAATATTGACGATAAATTTGACATCTGGGCTGGACTTGATTCCCAATTTTAGCAATTAAACCCATACTATCCAATTTATACAAATAGGTAGGGGAGATTTCTGTTGGCTCTTTTGCTTCACATATGGTTTTTAATTGTCGCGCTAGGGCTGGCTCTTGTTCTAGGGTTGACCAATGGTGCTGTAAATGATGGGCATAAATTCCTTCATCGGTAGCTGCTTTCTCTAAAAGGTGATTCAAGGTTAGCGTTGGGTTTCTCGTTAAATTTTTGATGGCTTCATGGACGAGATAGGGATGTCCGCCGATCTGTTCTTTCAATTGTCGGATTTGGGTTAGTGACCAATTTAATCCATACCTGAGAGCTAATTCTAGAACTTGTTTGTCCTCAAACTCGGGTAATTTGATTTCTGTACCCACGTTAAACGGGGATTGATAGATATTTAGTTTCGGTAAATCTTCCGTTGAATAAATAACGATTAATCTTAGCTTTGTCCAATTTCCGCCTGTGGTTTGAGCTTCACCCCACCAAGAGCGTAGTAAGCCAAAAAAGTCAGCCGTAATCGACTGAAATTCTGGTGCAAAGAGTCGATCGATATTATCTATTGCTAAGAGTAAAGGAGTCTCCAAACTTTCGAGAATATGCTCCTCAAAATAGTCAGAACAGCCTGTATTTGGAGTCACTCCTTCCCAATAATCTTCCAAACAATCTTCTAATTTGAGCTTTCTAGTTACTCTTCGACAAAGCCATTGTAAAAACTGCGAAGAGTCAGCCAGAATTGAAGATTCTAGACGCTGTAAATCGATCCGAACTCGCCCATAGTTTTTGGGTCCGACATACTCGAAAATTTTCTTTAACAATAAGCGTTTGCCCATCTTTTTAGGGGCTTTAATTCTTAATAACGCTCCTTCTTGCTCGATTTCATTAAAACAGATTTCTTCGATGGGTGGGCGATGGATATAGTAATCATGATTTTTGACTTTCTCAGCAGGAACTGCAACTAGCTTTGGAGATTGAATCAGCACAGGGGTTAAATTCTCTTTAATTCCTGCCATTCTGACGGCACTACACCCCAATTTATGAGCAAAGACATAATCCCTACCTGCCCCTAAACCATCATAAAACCCCACCGCAAATTCTATAGCTGCTTTGTCCCCGATCGCTTTATTCATGCCGACTACATAGGGGATGTGCTGGGCGATCGCCTGAGACTGCACCTTGGAATAACAAGCATTGAGAACAACGCACTCCACTGAATCTGCAAATAACTCAAACAATCCAGCTAAGGCTGAACCATCGACTAACTTTGCTTGCCCAGTTTCATCCTCAAATACTAACCCTCCAGATTCAGTGACATCTTCTGGAACTGAACTCAACTTGCGATCGCCACTGTTATGTTTCATCTTTTGTCCTGAAGAGCCAATACCATGCCCAGAAAAATGAACAATTTGCGGTTCATAATCTAAGATAGCTCGACGAATATCTCTGGAACGGACAGCTCCAGACGATTCTATAACAAATTGCTCGCACCGTTTCGACCGTCGTAATCCCTCCTTGATTTCCCGTACCTCTTCATCCAATCGCAGTTGGGACGTTCCTTTAGGGTTGGCTGAGAGAATCAGAATTTTCTTGACTGGGGATAAATCGCTCATCTATTTATCAAGACATGGGCAACTTTTTTGTTTAACTTATCAACTCCCACTCAATTTAGACTACTAAAAGTTTGCACAGGATATGTGTAAATTTTAGATTCATTTAGGAATATTTATTTTTAGCTCTATTTTTTAGCTCTATTTTTTAGCTCTTTTTTAGCTCTATATTTAAAAATTTAGGTTTCTGAGTCGGAAGTAGGAGTCTCAATAAATGTGGGAGAAAGAAATGCGACTACTGCACCTAATAAAAAGCCAATAATATTACGAAATAGAGGCAAAAATTCAGGCGTACGAGTCACGACTGGTCCCATACCAAAGGCAATAAAGAGAATTCCCCATAAAGGTGACATAATTAAACCCCACTGCCAAGCTATTATCTGATCTTCTTTGCGGGGTATTACGGCAACTCCCAGAATTATACCGCCTACTATAGAACTAATTAAAGTTAAAATCCATTGCTCTTGGGGCAATCCTGGCACTACGTTGCAACCATTCCTTTGGAGACAGCCTTTTACTGATTCTAAAGCTTCAACAATAGCGTTATTTTCGCCATGTTCTCTTATGTAATACATATTGCCAAAGCGAGTCTGAAGTTCAATCCAAAAGTTACGGGGTAACAACTCGTATACATCGTCACCAATACTAAAAGCTAGAAGATTGCCCCCTCTGCCATCAGCTACCAGCAAAATACTTTTGTCGTCTAGACCCCAGAATTTCTTGACTGCACGACCAGGAGTGCGATCGTACTGAGTTAAGACACGCATTTTCCAGCCTGTTTCCGCTTCAAAATCTTCTAAATTTTGAATTAAAGATTCTTCTTGCAATTCGGGTAAGAAGTTGGCTAAATCAACTACAGGAGTTTCTATATCGGGTAATAATTCTGGATTATTAACCGCCCAAGCCGAAGGGGTGAAACAGGTTGCAAAGACTAATAAGCAAACCCCTAAAGTGAGTAGAAAACGCTGTGTAAACTTATTTGCCATAATCGCTTTAGTTAAAACTTCTTTTGTATACAATTTCGGTTTAGTTAAAAATGTTCTTATTTTTGTTACATTTATTTACCTTAACTTAAGGTTATCAGTTATTTAGTATCACTGCTAATTTTCTTCGGCAAAAAAGTATGGGAGTGAATGCTTTAACGATCGCGAAACTCTTTTTCAGACATCCATGGTTTTACCTTATTGAGTCGTCTTTTAGAAACTAAAGAATTATTGTCAGCAGGTTGTCGCCAGACTTTCCAGGCGGCTTTGACTCCTGCTACCAAACCACGACTATTTTGTTGTACTTGCTCGACTTGTTGCTTAGCCTTAACCAGTCCTTGATCTACCTGCTTGACGACTCCCGTAGCATTATTAATTCCTTGATTGATTTCGTCACTCAATTCACCTACCTCTCTACCTGTCAGACGAATAGCTTCAAGAGTCGGGGGAAATTCTCGGTTTAGAGTATCGAATAGTTTTTCGGCACTACGAGCTGCCCTAGCTACTTCTTGCAAGGTAGGAATTGTTACTAGTAATACAGCAAACAGGCTAAAGGAAACTAAAAATAACGAAAGTCCTAACCAAAATAAAGGGTCTATCATAAAATTCGAGCGTTGGAGCGCATCTTTCAATTTTAAAGGCGATCGGCAACAGGTGGATTGGAGTCTTGTTTGAGGTTGCCCGATTTGACAGCGCGATTAGTTTCTCTACTAGCTTCTATCCCTGCGGCGATCGCTTGCCGTAATCGGTCTAAAGTACCTTCCCAATTTTCTAAGGTTGATTCGGAGAGACGATCGGCTTGCATTTGAATACTAGTAGTTAAATCTTCGGCTAAATCTGGTAAAGCATCAGCAGATTTTTTGATCACTTTTCTGGTTTCTTTGCCTGTACGGGGTGCAATTAGTAACCCTAATACTGTGCCAACTGCACTACCAATGATCAAACCACCAACAAATATCCCTGTTTGATTTTGTTTAGACATTTTAGACATTATTTTATCCTCTCTCCCTGATTTGATTAACTTCAGCTTATCAGGACAATAGTTGATTAGAACATTATCAAGATGTTTTTTGATAAATTATCGTTTTGGGGAAAAATTAATTTTGGGTAGACAAGATTTTAATGGCTAATAGAGTGGTTGTCTGTATACCAATAGGTTTTAAAAGTAGGCAGGAAATAGCGTCTGCTTTAGTGAATAAATACGGTACGGATTATTTATTTGTTGGTCGAGTTTTCCAAGCAACGACTATCAATGCAGGTTGTGAAATTGATATTAGGAATTATGATGTCAATCTTGCTAGTGCTTTTGAAATCGCAGGACAAGATAAGATTTCTTCTATTACACTAGACCAAATAGATCATCATCAACAGATTGTTTACCTAATCTCTACTGCTGCTGGATACGATGCTTGCTTGAATATTGCTAGATTTACGCAAGTTTTTCTTGACATAGGAGGAATCGCCGTAAAAGTTGAGTCGGCGGGAATTGCCCATGAAAAAAATAAATGGCTAGTTCACTATAATTCTGAAGATGTATTTGATATTTACTCCCTGTTTGTAACTTTAATAGAAGGGAATGATAATTACTACTCCTGTGGAATGCACAATTTTGGGAAAGCCGACGTTTCGATTGACATTGCAGAAGATATTGGCTTGGCAATTTATGTGATGAATGTGTTTAATTATTACCGTTTAACCGAGTCCCCAATACTCCAAGACGGACACACTTTTTTGCCTGATATTGAATCCCCAACTTATCAGATAAAGTGGACGGAAGCTGATGAATATGAAGCTGACAGCCTGTTGCATAACCCCTACGGGAAATGGCATTTATTTCGAATAAGTAATTGATTTTCGGTGTTGCTATAGTGTTGTGTCAACTAATTAATGATGGGTAAAACTATTGAAATTCTCTTCCTTGTCCCCTTGTCTCCCTTGTCTTCCTTGTCCTGCCTTAACCCGTCAATTCAAACTTGATGAGCTAATAGTGTTGCTATAAAAGTAGTGTCAAATAGTGCCGCCCAATTCTCAGATTACACTTGGAAATAGCACAATCTATAGAAGTCAGACGACACGGTTTTTCGTCTGTTAAATAAATATTGGTAAATACCGCAATTTATTATTAACTTTTATCTTAGTAGGCAAGACCCATACTGCGAGTAGTTTCCGCACCAAGATAGACACGGATACTCAAAAAGTCGGTAGGACAAGCTGTTTCACAACGTTTGCACCCTACACAGTCTTCTGTACGGGGAGATGAGGCAATTTGACCAGCTTTACAGCCGTCCCAAGGTACCATCTCCAATACGTCAGTAGGACAAGCTCTTACGCACTGAGTACACCCAATGCAAGTATCATAAATTTTGACGCTATGGGACATTAGAATATAAGCTCCAACTGCGAATGTTCTCTAATCGTATTCTAGATAGAATCAAAGGTTAGTTTACCCCATGCCTCTATTCTCACTCGGCAAAAGACGCTATAACTTTAAATTCTGTAACAACCAGTTCGGCTTATATACTAATTTGTTGAATAAATTTAATATTTCTTAAGCTAACTAGCTCTATTCTCTTGATTTGATAGTTAAAGTTCGCTAAAAATTAAAAAAAGAATCAGTTTTTATTAAAGATGTAAGTATGGTGAATTCCAACAGTGATTGGCAAAGCCAGTGCACAGAGGGCGATTGGGCAGAGCCCACCGCCAAAGGCGATCGCAATCGACAAAAATCAACGGCACTACCATCTCATAGCAAGTTGATTAGCACTTACTATGGTCTGATGGGGTTACATCCCTCAGCTTCTAACATTGCCATTCGTCGTACTTATCGTCAACTGAGCAAGAAATATCATCCCGACACGACCCAACTACCGTCAAATGTCGCCACAGCTAAGTTTCAACGTTTAAATGAGGCTTATGCGGTATTGAGCAGTCCTGAAAAGCGATCGCTTTATGATCTAAAAATTGGCTATTCTCGTATTAATGTAATTCAAGCCCCAAATTGGTCAGAATCAAATCAAGGTAAGTGGTCAAAAACAGCTTATCTAGACCCTACGGATCGCCCCCTATCTTCGGGGGAAATCTTTGTCTTAGTATTATTGGGACTGACTTTTGTCGGTTGTTTAGCTTTGGTGTTAGCGATCGCTTATTTGCGAGGTTAGATTAGTTGTTTTTTATTTTTTTACCGCTAACTACACACTCTACTAGGGGTTTAAACATAGGTATTAATTCAGCCCGACATAGTCCTAAACTGGCGATCGCAACTTCACCATAGTCCTTTCCTACCTGAAGTGGCAATACAAGGCTATCGTCTAACAAGACAAACTCTCCTCCCGCAGCTTTGACAATTACCCAAGCCGCAGCTATATCCCAAATTTTAGGTGTAGCTTCTACTCCGCCAATGGCTACTCCCGCAGCTACTAATAGTAGGTTATAGCTAGCAACTCCAATCATCCTAACTTTGCAGGGAAAAGGTCGACTCAAAATAGCCTTACTACGGGCGCAAAGATTGAATAGTTGATTACCACTAGGTTGATCTTGGCTAGTGTGAATTGGCTGATTATTTAAATAAGCACCTGTATAGCCAGTTAGTCCAGAATCACCATACCAATAGCCATGAAAAGCTTGCTTTAATGGTGGCACATAAACAAAACCGAATACAGGAGTTCCCTGATATAGTAATCCTAGGGAAATTGCCCATATAGGTAAACCACGGGTAAAATTAGTCGTACCATCTATGGGATCGATCACCCAACACCAATCATTTTCAGGTAAGATATGGACGGTTTCTTCGGTTAAGACACCATGAGTGGGAAAAGTTTTGGCGATCGCTTGCCTTATTTCTCGATCTGACCATTTATCAGCTTGAGTAACCAGACTACCATCTTCTTTTTGGCTAGCTTGAATTTTGCCAAAATCTTTAATTAAGCGATCGCTTACTGTTTGGGTGGTTTGGACGCAAAAGTCTAGGACTTGATCCCAAAATTCATTCATTATTTGATGTTGACTTTAGATATATAATTCAATTGTCTGTTGTTTTTAGACGTTCTAGTAATTGATGCAATTTTTCACTATCGAGAGTTACTTGAATTTCTAACTCTTGCTCTTCGTCTCGGAGTAAGATGACTCCCCCATTTGCTTTAGTAGTTGCTGCTATTTGGGGATTAATTAGATTAATCTTTTGATAAACAACTTCTGGCAGACTAATATTAATCACCACCTGAGATTGAGATTGAGGAAAAATATATAGCTGTTGCCGACTCAAATTCAATTGCAACTTACTAGGAGTAATATTGCGCTCGTCTGCGATTTTATTATTTCGCCAATAAATTGTAATTCCTCTTAACTGTGGTGTGTGTATGATTAACTTCTCATCAAACTTTTGAGCTTGCCAGTCAATTGCCGCTAGATCTCCATTTTGAGGGATTAGTCGCTGTTGCCAAGCCACTTCCTTACCATCTAAATTAGACCACCAAGCAGCGATCGCATTTAGGTTTTCAGCATTGTTAGGATTAGTACTATTTTGCTGCCAAATCAGGTTATTGCTCACACTAAAACTCCTTATATTAGCAAGAAAACTATAAAGAATGTTCTAAAATAGTAAATCGTACAAAACACCAATAAAACTAATTTTTTTAATATGTCAGTATTGGCAGCGATTTCAGTCGTGCTTCTATTAATCGTAGTCCACGAATTCGGTCATTTTGCAGCAGCGCGATTACAAAAAATTCGTGTTAACCGTTTCTCGATCGGATTTGGCCCTACCCTTTTCAAATACCAAGGTTCAGAAACAGAATATGCTCTAAGAGCTTTCCCGTTAGGTGGCTATGTGGGTTTCCCCGATGATGACCCCAAAACTAATATACCCCCAGATGACCCTAATTTGCTGCGTAATCGCCCTGTCTTAGACAGAGCTATAGTAATTAGTGCTGGAGTAATTGCCAATCTGATTTTTGCTTATTTTCTTTTAGTTGGTCAAGCAACTACCATTGGTTTTCAAGAAATTAATTATAAACCTGGAGTAGTCGTTCCTCAATTACTAGCAGAGAGCGAATCTGCGGCAGCAAAAGCAGGAGTAGAAGCAGGAGATATTATTTTAAAAATAGACGATCTGGAATTGGGAGATTCTGCCGATGCTCTAGAAAAATTAAGAATCACAATTCAAAATTCTCCAGAACAATATTTAAAACTGACCATTAAGCGCGACGCGGAAATTGTCAATCTAGATGTTAAGCCAGATGTTGGTCAAGATGGCAAAGGTAAAATCGGTGTAATGCTAGCACCCAATGGGGATATTGTGCGTCGTCGTGCAGCAAATGTGATTGAAGCTTTTACTGCTGGTGCCAATGAATTTCAAAGAATTGTTCAACTAACAATACAGGGTTTTTGGCAATTAATAAGTAATTTCAGCGAAAATGCTCAACAAGTGGCAGGGCCAGTGGCAATTGTGGCTGTTGGTGCAGAACTTGCCCGCAATGACTTAAGTAACTTGTTTCAATTTGGAGCTTTGATTAGCATCAACTTGGCAATTATTAATATCTTGCCACTCCCTGCTTTAGATGGCGGTCAATTAGCATTTTTAACAGTTGAAGGAGTTACAGGAAGACCTTTACCCAGCAAATTGCAGGATGGCATTATGCAGACTGGTTTAGTTTTGTTACTCAGCCTAGGGGTATTTATTATCGTTAGGGATACAGTTAATCTGGCATTTTTTCAAAATTTATTTCAGTAGACCCTGACAGTGTAAGGTCAAATATTGAAAGAGAACATTTCTTCTAAATCATCAAACAAAAAAATTAGCAAAAAACCTCAGGGAATAGAAGGAATTAAGGCAAAACGATTGTCGCCAAGCAAAGCAATTAAGAAGCGAGCGCTTGATATTTTGTCTCTGTTGGCCGATTTATATCCCGATGCCACCTGTAGTCTTAACTATGAGACACCTGTACAACTTTTGGTAGCAACTATTCTCTCAGCTCAATGTACTGATGAACGAGTTAATAAGGTCACTCCAGCGTTATTTGCTCAATTCCCTGATGCTTCTGCTTTGGCAGGTTGCGATCGCCTGAAGCTAGAAAATTTAGTTCGTTCTACTGGCTTTTTTCGCAATAAAGCTAAAAATATTCAGGGTGCTTGTCAGATGATCGTTACTGACTTTGAAGGGGAAGTACCACGAGAGATGGAACAATTACTAAAATTACCAGGAGTAGCTCGCAAAACTGCTAATGTTGTTTTGGCTCATGCTTACGGTATTATTCAAGGGGTCACAGTAGATACCCACGTTAAACGTCTTAGTAATCGATGGAGGTTGACTAAATCTGATAACCCAAATCGGATTGAACAAGATTTGATGCCTTTGTTACCCCAGTCAGAATGGGAAAATTTTTCGATTCGTACTATTTACCACGGTAGAGCAGTTTGTAAGGCGCGCAAACCCCAGTGCGAAATCTGCCAGTTGGCTCACTTGTGTCCCTCTGCACCAGATTTTCTTTGAGGAATAAAAAACGATTAATGATTGATTCACAATCTATCTCAGGTTCAAGCTATACTTATAGACTGTGTGTTTATATCAATACCAATAAATTTTTATGGCAAAGAAAAGTATGGTCGAGCGAGAAAAGAAACGCGCTCACTTAGTTGCAAAATATGCTGATAAAAGAGCAGAATTAAAAGAGCGTTTTCGTAAAGCAACTTCTGCTGCTGAAAAGCTAGAAATTCATCGTCAAATTCAAAGATTACCTAGAGATAGTTCTCCCACTCGTAAACGCAATCGTTGTATGGTGACTGGTAGACCTAGAGGATACTATCGTGATTTTGGTTTATCTCGTAACGTTTTACGGGAATGGGCTCATGAAGGTTTACTTCCTGGTGTAGTTAAATCCAGTTGGTAAAGTTTTAAATAGATTAAATAATCCTCAGTCGTAAGTCTTAACCTGCAAACTTGCGACTATTTTTTTATCTTGGCGCCAGAAAAGATCGACGCTTATTGGGTATCAGAGTACCCCTTAGAGCATAGCAAAATATAGCCTGGTAGTCTAGCAAAAAATTTCTGATAGGTCTGACAAGATATGGGGACATAGGGAAATAGGGGTTTAGGAAAAATGCTTGGCTGTCAAAATTAGTTTGGTCTAGTACTAGTAGTAATAGTTTAAGCGGTTGGCAAGATGAAATTGATGACACGCCCTAGCACATAAAGACTAGCCAAAGTCTTTTAAATCTGATTAGGAATGCTTTTGACAAACAAAAAGAGCGCTGAAAATATACTTTAATATCTCTAAATTGCAATATTTTAAGTTTGGTCAGTCGTAGTTTGCGTATTATAAAAAAGTATTAAGTCTAGATTTATCAAATGAAATTCCCAGAAATTCTGGCCAATATAGCTCTTCGTATTCATCAGTCACTACATCTAGAAGAAATTCTCAAGACGACAGTAGCAGAAGTTTGCCAATGGCTGAAAGCAGATCGGGTAATTATTTATCGCTTTAATAAAGATTGGAGTGGAATAGTAGAGGTAGAAGCGGTAAATGACTCAAGATGGTCTATTTTAGGGAAAGTGATTACCGATCCTTGCTTTAAAGAATCTTGGGTAGAAACTTACAAAAATGGCAGAACCACCAGTATAGAAGATATTCAGAATGAAGATTTATCTTCGTGTCATGTTGAATTTTTAGCACAATATGATGTTAGAGCCAATTTAGTTGTCCCAATCTTACTGAGTATTGATCGAAAGAACAATTCATTGCCAACTACTGAGCTTTGGGGTTTACTGATTGCCCATGAATGCTCTAAGACTAGAAAATGGCAAGCAAAGGAAGTTGATTTTCTTCAACAATTAGCCACACAAGTTGCGATCGCTATTCAACAAGCCATTTTGTTCGAGCAACTGCAACAAACTAATCAAGCACTAGAAGAGGCGAAATCAGAGTTAGAAAAACGAGTAAGCGATCGCACTAGAGAATTAGAAATAGCTAACCGACAATTACTGCAATTAAATCAAGAATTAACTCGTTCCAATCAAGAATTAGAACAATTTGGCTATATTGTCTCTCACGACTTGCGAGAGCCTTTGCGGATGGTAACGAGCTTCACCCAACTACTTTCCCAAAGGTATTCAGGTCAACTAGATACTGAAGCCGATCAGATAATTGGCTTTGCCGTTGATGGTGCAACTAGGATGGAAGAACTAATTAATGATTTGTTAGAATATTCACGAGTTGATAGTCAAGAAAAAAAGTTTACAGATGTAAACTGCGAAGATATCTTAAACCGAGCTTTGTCTAATCTTAGTCTCACCATTACAGATACCAATACTCAAATATTTAGAGACACTTTACCTACAGTTGTCGGAGATAAAACTCAGTTAGTTCAATTATTTCAAAATTTGATTGCTAATGGAATTAAATATCATGGAGAAGAATTACCCATAATTCACATTGGTGCTAGAGCAGAGTCAGAAAAATGGTTATTTTGGGTTCAAGATAATGGTATTGGTATTGATTCTCAATATAATGAACGTATTTTTCAAATTTTTCAGCGGCTTCATACTAGACAAGAATATCCTGGTACTGGTACTGGATTAGCAATTTGTCATAAAATTATTGAGCGTCATGAAGGTACAATCTGGGTAGAGTCAAAATTAGGGCAAGGAGCTACTTTCTATTTCACTCTCCCCGCTAGAACGTAGCAATCATTACAATCATTATTAGTATTGAAAATATTGACTTTATTTTGGTTAGTATGCACTAAAAATTAATGTCTAATATCAAACAAAAGCTGATTAAAACTCTTTTAGTTGAAGATAACCAAGGGGATGCTTTCTTGCTAAGAGAAAAATTAGCCCATGCTAGAGAAGTTCAATTCAATTTAACTCACGTTAAAAGATTAAAAACAGCACTTCAATGTTTACAACAAGAATCTTTTGATGTTATTTTGCTGGATCTTAGTTTGCCCGATAGTCAGGGATTAAATACTTTTCTCAGTCTAGAAAAAATAGTACCAAATTTGCCCATAGTTTTACTAACTAGTTTGAATGATGAATCCTTAGCTCTAGAAGCTGTCAGACAAGGGGCGCAGGATTGCTTAATTAAAACACAAGCAACGCTCAATGGACTACTTCGTTCAATCAATTATGCTATTGAGCGGATGCACCACCTAAAAAAAATCTATCAAAGTGAAGAGCGTTTACGACAAATCAACAGAGAATTAGAAAATCGAGTCTACAATTGTGCTTTTGAACTAGAAAACCAAAATCAGGAGCTTAAAACGCTATTTTTAATTGCTACTACCGATAAAGTAACAGGAATTGCTAATCGCTATCATTTGGAAGATTTTTTAGAGCGTGAATGGGGTAATACAGTCAGGAATCAGATGCCTTTATCAGTCATCATGATCGATATCGATCGCTTTAAACGATATAACGATACCTATGGTCATCCTCAAGGCGATCGCTGCTTAAAGCAAGTAGCTCGAACCATTGATAAGACAATTAAACGCCCCAAAGATTTAGTTGCCCGTTATGGTGGGGAAGAATTTATCGTCATCTTGCCAGATATTAATATTGATGGGGCAACAGCAGTCGCCAAGAATATTCGTGACCAGATTCACGCCTTAAATATTCCTCATGCTACATCAGAAATCAGCGATCGCCTAACTATTAGCTTAGGAGTTGCGAGTTTAATTCCTGCCATTGATTCTCAAGCTTCTACTTTAATTGCCGCAGCGGATAAGGCACTTTACTTGGCGAAACAAAACGGACGGAATCGCATAGAATTGTATCATTGTTAAATAACAAGCCAATTTGACTTCTTATAATAGACTAGATTATAAATCTACTCAAAAAATATTTAATTTATAAAATTATTTGGCAATTCTTATCTACTTAATGACCAAGTATATTTAAAAAAAAAATATGGCAATAAATCCGATTAAAAAACCAGTAGAAATTCTTTTAGGAGAAGATAATCCTGGTGATGTGTATCTTGTTCGTTCTTCTCTAACAGATAGCCAGCTTAATCATAGCTTTTATCATGTTAATGATGGAGAAGAGGTCATGGCATATTTACATCACCAAAAAGGATATCAAAATGTATTTCTTCCTGATTTGATTTTGCTCGATCTCAATTTACCTAAAAAGAATGGCTTTGAAGTCCTTGCAGAAATCAAAGCCGATCCTAAATTAAAGATAATTCCTGTAATAATTTTAACTTCTTCTAATACCGCAAAAGATATTCAGAAAAGTTATCAACTTTGTGCCAATAGTTATATTGTTAAGCCAGCGGATTATTTTGCTTTTTTTCAGGCAATTAAAAATCTAGAAATGTTTTGGCTTGATCTGGTCAAACTACCATTTAAATCATCAGTGAATACTAATTAATTATGAGCAAAATCTGCAAAATATTTTTATCCATAATTTAATTAATGTGATAAATTGTTAAATTTAACTTTAAGAAAATAGAATATTTTGCTGTATGAATTTTTATCAAGCTAAGCAACCTTTGGATATCTTGGTATGTGAGGATAATTTAGGAGACGTTTACATAATCACTAATTCTTTAAAAAACAGTGAAATTAAATACAATTTACATCATGTAGCCAATGGTGAAGCAGCGATAGACTATTTACAACAGTTAGGAGATTATAAAAACATTTCTCGTCCAGATCTAATATTATTAGACCTTAATTTACCTAAAAAGCATGGTTTTGAAGTCTTAAAAGAAATTAAGAGCGATATAAAATTGAAATCTATACCTGTAGTTATTTTGACTTCTTCTCAGGCCGAACAAGATGTTTTGAAGTCTTATGAACTCTATTGTAGCTGCTTTGTAACTAAGCCTTTTGAGTTAAAAGAATTCGTTAGGGCAATTCAAAAAATTGAGAAGTTTTGGCTTAATTTAGTTCAGTTACCGCCTAAATTAGCTCCCAATGGCTAAAATTTGAGCGTGCAGAAACTCTTCAATGTCTTATTGATAGAAGATAATCTTGGTGATGCTTTTCTGATTCAAGAGCAATTTAATGCCTGGAAATATACTGCACAGCAGCACAATTCTTATCTCAAGGTAGGTGTTATCGATCCAATCCCGCCGCAGTCAGCAAAATTTTATTTCAGACTAATAATTAGAAGAGATTGAAAATCCTCAGCCAGAAAATTGTATTCGTTTAGCTTGTCGAAACCTAATCTATTGCATAGAAGACAATGGCACAGGTTTTAATTTTTCCCCTGAGGAACAATTATTTGCTCCTTTTCATCGCTTAGACAAGGCCAAAAAATTTGCAGGTACTGGTATTGCCTTGGCGATTGTACAAAGCATCATTCATCGGCACAACGGTAGAGTTTGGGCAAAAGCAATCAGGGGTAAGGGAGCAACTTTTTACTTTACCTTGACGATTTAAAAATAAAGCACTATGGTGAATCGGATATCAATTGAAACTTTCCCCATAAGGAGATGAAAATAAACTAAATTTTCCCCCTAGTTTCCTAGTCTCCCAATCCACCACAACCTATCAATATCAACGTGGCGGACTACTAATTTGTGGTCGCAAACAGTAGTAAAAACAGTACTTGGTGCCAAAGTGTTGCTTTTTGTTACATAAATTGTTAACTTTAGTAAAAGTAACGAGACTAAAATTGAGTATTTAGGTCAAGTGCAATGGAAATTCGATGGAAAAAACTAGTACTTAGAGTTGGTTTATGGTTAACTTTAGAAATCTTTTTTAGTTATGTAGGATTAGACACTATAGCCGATTACAGCGAGTTTGTTTTTGAAAGAAACCTGATCTCCTCAAGTTATTAGTAAGAAACTCAAAACAATTCATTATTGATTTTTAATAACCTTATTGATAATTAAGAATTGTTAAACGGTGGTATTTATCTACTTATTTTTACTGCTAATTGCTGATAATGAAACCTCCACAACATTGTAGAACACCGATTAAACATTCTTTAAAGTAGGGAAGTATAAATAAACTAAAAATGGAAATTTGTATTTTTTCCTACACCCCACATCCTAAACCCTACCCCCTACATCTAGCTACTTACCAGCTACTTATATGACTTCTGTCTCAAAAAAATCTACCGACAATTTACCAATCAAACCATCCTGGAAAATTAGACTTCTATATGACGGAGAATGTCCGTTATGTGTACGAGAGGTTAATTTTTTAACTAAGCAAGATGCTGGAAGGGGAATTGTTGACTTTGTGGATATTGCCGATTTAAATTATGATCCCAAAGATAATGCGGGGATTGATTTTGCTACTGCTATGGGACGAATTCATGCAGTTTTACCCAATGGCACAGTAATCAAGAATGTCGAAGTATTTCGGCGAGTTTACGAAGAGCTTGGTATGGGCTGGATTTATGCTATAACGAAAGCACCACTTTTAGGCGTGATCGCCGACTGGCTTTATAGTATTTGGGCAGACTGGCGATTGAAACTCACCCGAAGACCAGAGCTAGCTGTCGTGATTGCCCAAAGGCAAGAAAAAATTAATAAATTTAATTCAGGAAGATGTAGAGTAGATTCATGATTAATAAACTGGCGATAATCATTAAGTCCTCATAAATACGGTCGAACTAAAGTGGTTCGCGATGCTATCATCAATGTGCCAGTGATTATTTTAAGGTAACAATTATGGTTAAAGCACCTGTATCTCCAGTGGTGCTAGCTATCTTAGATGGTTGGGGTCATCGAGAGTCAACAGAGGCTAATGCTATTGCCACTGCCGAGACACCAATATTCGATAGCTTGCAAGCTGTATATCCAAATACATTAATCAATACATCTGGTAAGGATGTGGGATTGCCTGATGGTCAAATGGGTAATTCTGAGGTGGGACATCTTAACTTAGGTGCAGGAAGAGTTGTTCCCCAAGAATTAGTTAGAATATCGGATGCCGTAGAAGATGGTTCTTTATTAGATAATCAAGTATTAATTGATGCTTGCACCAAAGCTAATGCCAATGGGGGAAAATTACACTTAATCGGTCTTTGTTCTGAAGGAGGGGTGCATTCCCACCTAAAACACCTCATTGGACTACTCAATCTAGCCAAGTCCAATAATGTCGAAAATGTTTGTATCCATGCTGTTACTGACGGCAGAGATACTTACACTACAGAAGGGATTAAAGCATTAAATAAAATTCAAGACGCTATTAACAAAATTGGTGTTGGTCGTATTGTTACTATCAGTGGTCGTTATTATGCTATGGATCGCGATCGCCGTTGGGCTCGAATTGAGCAAGCTTATGATATTATGACCAGAAATAGTAGCTATGATGGACGTTCGGCTTGTGATGTCCTAGAAAGCTTCTATTCAGAGGATATTACTGACGAATTTATACCTCCTACCAGAATAGACAAAGGAGCAGTTGAACCAGGGGATTCGATCATCTTCTATAATTTTCGTCCAGACAGAGCAAGACAGCTAACCTATGCCTTTGTGAATGATGATTTTGATGGGTTTGCCAGAGAAAAAATCAATTCCCTTTACTTTGTTACTTTTACTCAATACGATCCTAATGCACCCGTAGAAGTAGCTTTTAAACCCCAAAATCTGACGAATATTTTGGGAGAGGTAATTGCCAATAATGGTTTGCGTCAATTCCGTACCGCAGAAACAGAGAAATATCCTCACGTTACTTATTTCTTTAATGGTGGTTTAGAACAACCTTTTGAAGGAGAAGATAGAGAATTAATCCAAAGCCCAATGGTACCAACTTATGACCGCGCTCCCGCAATGTCTGCCGAAGCAGTGACAGACGCGGTTTGTCAAGCAGTAAATAACAGAGTTTATTCTCTAATTGTGGTTAACTATGCTAACCCTGATATGGTTGGGCATACAGGTAACATAGATGCAGCAGTCGAGGCGGTAGAAACTGTTGATCGGTGTTTGGGTAGAGTAGTTGAAACCGTCAATAAAGCTGGTGGGACACTTTTGATTACTGCCGATCATGGTAATGCTGAATATATGCGAGATCAAGAAGGCAATCCCTGGACAGCCCATACCACAAACCCTGTACCGTTTATTTTAGTTGAAGGTGAGGAAAGAAAAATTGTCGGACACGGTACAAAAATTCCTTTGAGGAAGAATGGTTGTTTGGCAGATGTTGCACCAACAATCTTGGAAATATTGCACATACCCCAACCAGAAGAAATGACTGGTCAATCCTTAATTGAACCAGCAGTGTATGAGTCTAAACCCAATCGAACTCCAATTCGGATATCAATGTGATGAGGGGGCAAGCTTAGTTGAATAGTTGAGTCAAAATATAAAAATATTAATTAGTAAACATTAGTAAACAATCATTTTGTCACTGTTTTGAGCTTGCTCTTGAATTAATTTATCAATCATCGGTTGAACATGGCTCTGTTAGCAGCCTACAATGATTATCAGTCTTTAGTTAAATAAAAAATCTATTTTTGTAATGAGTACTTATCAATTAGTTCAAATTATTTGGGCAGTTTGTGCCTTATTATCAATTGTATTTATCTTATTACATAGTCCTAAAGGAGATGGCTTGGGCGGTATTGGTGGACAGTCTCAGATGTTTACTAGTACTAAAAGTGCTGAGAACACTCTAAACCGTATTACCTGGATTTTGAGTATTGCTTTTGTAACTTTAACTATTGTTTTAAGTGCAGGTTGGTTAGGACAATAATTACAATAATTAAGTGACATCCTCCCTCAGTAAACTGAGGGCTTCCCACTCTCGCGAATGAGATTTTACTGCCCAACGCCACTTGTCTACCTTATTGATTAGCTCAACAAGCCCCGACAGCCCGACTTGACAGTCAATTTATTCCCCGTGAGTCCCACGGTACGCTTCGTATGCAAGATACTAATAATCCTTACTACGCTTGGAATTTTACCGACACAACTACTGTGTCGAACCCGTTTCCAACTTTTCAAGGTACTAATTGCACGAGGTTACAGCAATTTAAGCTAGATTTCACGTACACAAGTATTATACAACGCCTGAAACCTTTGGTATATAAAGATTCTGTATTGAAAAATATGAAGCGTGAAACCCTGTCCGTGATTCATCCCGTCGCTGAAGCGAGGGACTTCTCACGGTGGAAAGTTAAACTCCTAGTGCAAATTTGATCGTAAATTGATAAATTGCTGATAAATCAAATGAATAAGTGGCGATTTAGATGGCAACAACCAGTTATCTTGGGAATCGCTACTTTTTTAATTGCTTTTATTCCCCATAGTATTGCTTTATCTCAACTTCCACTCAATTCAGATTTACCATCTCCTCAAGTTCATTCCTTACCCGAATCCTTAGCTCACTGGCAAGATCCAGCAAACCGTGGAGATTATTTTGAGCGAGTTGAATCTACTCCTTTGGGTTATCTGATTTGGTCAAAGTTTCCTGTTACAGTTTATGTCGAACAGCCGTTAAATGTTAATGATACCGCAGCAGATCGCCGTTTTCAGCAGTGGGTACTAGCCGTTAAAAAAGCGATCGCTGAATGGAAAATTTATTTCCCCCTGCAAGAAATTACAGATCGAACATCAGCAGATATTATTATCTTGCGATCGCAACCTGAAAGAGAAGTTAAGTTAAATCCTGATACGGGATTATTTGATATTCCCAGAGCAGTTGCAGCCGAAACCAATTATGAATTTTATCTGCAAGAAAATCCTACTATAATTGCCCATCGTATGACAGTTATAGTTAGTCCTAGTTCCGCAGGGACATCTCTTTTAGCCACTATTCGCCATGAATTAGGTCATGCATTGGGTATTTGGGGTCATAGTCCCCAAGAAAGCGACGCACTATATTTTTCTCAGGTACGTGATCCCCTGCCAATTTCCCCACGAGATATTAATACCCTAAAAAAGATTTACCAGCAGCCAACTAAATTGGGTTGGAAAATTTAGAAAAGAGTTAGTTACTCGTTCTCAGTGATTGATTGCAGTCAGGAGAATTGAGTTCTGGTTGATGAGGAGTTACCACTAAAGGGTTTGCTGTTAGTATTACTTTTCCTTGTCGATCTACTACCCAACCTTGAATCATTTCAATTTTCTTAACCCCCTCAACTTCCACTACGTCCTCAACCTTCTCTACGCTCTCAACTTCCTTATCTACGATGCGCCAGTCTGACCAAGTACTTTCTGCTAACATATCCTGTTCGGGAACAAAGGGAATACCACCACGACCAGTAACTATATATTTGCTATCCTGACTGATCTTACAAAAATTGTTTTTCAGCAAAAAATCCACATCTACAAAATCGGAATCTAGATTAAACAATCCTTGAGTGGCATCGAATTGAGGAAAAGCGATCGCCACTGTTCCCTCTGCCCCAAACTCAGAACTAGCATCAATATCATTAGTTAAATTAGGCGGTTGAGAATCGCGTTCTGCTATGCCGAAAATTCCTTGAGCATTGATGTTGATATTTCCTCCGTTACCCCCAACTGCATTAGCCAAAATGTCATTATTTTGCTGAGGGGAAGCAATAATAAACTTGGCATCAATATCGATGTTGCCCCCATTAGCATTGGCTAAAGCTTGAGCCGAAATGACACTGTTTTGTTGTAGGGTAAGATTATCTTGGATGTTTAATTGAATATTTCCGCCTGATTGAAATGCTGTCTCAGCGGTAATACTGGCACGAGAATTAAGCTCAACCGAGTTGGCACTAATAATTAAATTTCCTGGCAAGCTTGAACTAGAACCTTTTACACTCAGACTAGCTTGATCGCTAACAACCAAACTTCCAGTATTTAGAAAAATATTGCCGCCATCTCCGCCATTATTCGCCTCAGTAGTTATCAAGCTGGGAATTTGATCTCTTACTCGAAAACCACTAATTTCAGTCAATAAAGTATCGATAGTAATATTGCCAGCGTTACCATTACTAATCGTAAAGGAAATGACTTGTCCTCCATCTTTAATCGTTAATTTATCAGTATTAATATTAATGTTGCCAGAATTTCCTTCTGCAAAAGTATTGGCTGTAATGACGCTACTGCTACTACCTGTTCTGAGGGACGTACCAAGAACTTCTAATGATTGGCTCGCTTTGAGATTAATATTCCCAGCATTTCCACTACTAAACGGGCTGACCCCAATTGTTGCTCCATCTTCTAAGCGTATGTTTTTTGCAGCAATATCAATGTTTCCTCCGTCGCCACTACTAATAGATACGGTTGCTATTTCACTACCTTGATTAATTTCAATTGCTGTATCTAAATCAAGTGTTGGGAGGATTAAATTACTGGCATTGTCTCCCACTCCCAATAATGGTCTATTACCCTTTAGCTGAATAAATTCGGTGGCTACAATAGATAAATTACCACCATTTCCTGTACTACCTGGAAGAGTTTGTAGCTCAATTGCTCCACCATCAATTAGCTGTAAGTCTTGAGTGATAATTTTAATATCTCCCCCCTCGCCTACACCCAAAGTGTCACTAGAAATCTGACTGGCAAATGGCAAAAAAATTTCTACTCCAGCCAAGAATGGATCAAGTTTTGTGCCTGTGCGATCGCTGCCATTAATTTCAACTAAATCTGATGCTTGGATTTGAATCGTACCTCCATCCATACCTCCCAGAGTATTAGATGTAATTGCCGAACCATTGAAGATTTGAATATTTTTACCACTTACATTGATATCGCCTGCACCCGCACCACTAGCATCCGCATTAGCTAAATTATCTAATTTAATATCTTGAAATTGGCTCACATTTTCATAACCCACATCAAATCCTTGAGAAATAGGATTAAGAGTCAGAAAACTATTTTCAGCAACGCTACCTAATTCAATATTTCCTGTGGGGGCGGTAATTGCCCCGCCATCAAAAGTGATATCTCCTCCTAATAGTGCTAAGGTCTTTCCTGTTGCTGTAGTCAGTCCTTGTTTGATTTGGCTTTGACCAGTAGGATCAGCAGGATTAGGAATCGAAAAATTAGCTTGGTTAATAATACTTCCAGGATTGCTACCAAACTGCAATCCTAAAGGTACGCTAACGGTTAATAAAGCCTCTAGTTTATCTTCATTGGCGCTGAATTGGCTACCGTCTTCAAAGACTAAACTTTCTGCGGTAGTACCAATAAATGAGCCTCCTATATTCAATCTGGCATTTTCACCAAAAATAATACCGTTGGGATTAATTAGAAATAGATTCGCCTTACCATTACTTTGAATTAAACCATTGATATCGGAAATAGATGAACCTGTAACGCGAGTAATTATGTTTTGAATGGTAGCAGCATTATTAAATAGTACCGACCCATTATTTGGTATGGAAAATTCTTGAAAGCTATGAAATAGATTGTTGCCTCGTTGTTCTCCTGCATTAACTGTGAAGTCAAGATTGTTTTCGGTATTAACTTCTGTAGAGAGGGTATTATCTTCAATTACCTGAGCTTGAACTACATTATGAGCATTGAAATAATAAAAAGCTATGGCGAAGCCTCCCCATATAGCTGGCGCGAATATAGGTGCAATCGCCCCTAAGGAAAAATTTAGACCGATATTCTTAGTCAACAAATTGAAAAACTTTAAAGTCATCATGGAGCTGATTGATTAATAAAAATACAAATAATCGTTATAAAAGATTACAATTAGCTTAATTTAAAGGGTTTAAACTCCAGTAAACATTGGACTTTGGACAAAAAGTCCAAACCTGAATTTAACCGAGTTTTCCAAGTCCTGAATTTTCCTGAACTATTGATTGAAATAATCAAACATACTGGGACAAGAAAGACAAAAAATCAAATTTTGTCCAAAGTCCAATAAACAAACAAGAGTTTTTTATCTAACAGAATATAATCTTCTATTTACTTAAATCATGACTCAATTGTCTCCAGAAAAGTTAAACGGCCGAGAATCAAACAATTCTGTAGATACTTCTCCATCTCGATTTCCTCAAACAAGCTCAACAGTCAACCGAGAGGAATTTATCACTCCCATTGACCTTACCATTAGGGATACTATGGGCAATAAAACTACATTACCCTATGATTTATACGGTCACTTTTTTTTAATTGGTCCATGTGGTTCGCCTCAATCTTCGCCAGTGGAAGGAGGCGACCAAGTAGTTTGGGTGACTAAAGACGGCTGGACTCCTATTTACAATGGTGACGGCATGGTTTTCCGTTTCAGTTTTGACCAAGGCAAAGCTAGCCTAAAAACTCGCTTTGTCAAAACTCCTTGTTTTTTTGCAGATCGGGCAACAGGCGATAAGAACAATCAAGAACGCTATAAAAGTTTAGCCTTTCACAATTTAGGTATTCCCCGCTCCTCTATTAATAAACTGGGACTCCGCAACCAATTAAACACTAACTTTGTACCCTTTAAACTTCCTGATGATGAAAGTGATCGTTTATTAGTAACTTGGGACACAGGCAGACCCTATGAAATTGATCCCGAAACCCTAGAAACCCTTGCACCTGTTGGCAAAAACCAAGATTGGGCAGATTTACTACCAGATCAACGCCCTCAACCTTTCAAACAATTGATGAGTTCAGCTCATCCTGTATTTGACTCAACAACAGGAGACCTATTTACGGTTAATGTAGGCAAATCGATCTGGACATTGATGGCTTTTTCTCGCTCACTGAAAAATAGACTGGCAGAAACCGTTCTCTTAGTGAAATCAGTTATTGCTAATCCTGATTTATTGCCGAGTCTTCAAAGGAATTTTATTAAGATATACTCTACGTTTCTGGGAATAGTACAATTGATAGTTGGCTTTCTGGGGATAGTCGAAAAAATATCCAGCACTTTTAGTGGAGGGTATGATTTTGTTCATTTACTCGCCTGGGATGGTAAGCAAGTAGGGATCAAGGGTAAGTGGAATATTGTTTTACCAGGAAATAGACCCCTGAGAATTGACCAAACTGTTCATCAAATGGGTTTAACTCAAGACTACATTGTGTTTGCAGAGACATCTTTTAAGTTCTCTTTGGCGAATATGATAACTTACCAAAAAGATCTCTTCCCTACAGCTTTAAAAATTATATTGGCAAACTTTAGTGACTATCCCCAATACCCCACTACTAAGCTATATATTGTTAAACGATCAGACTTAAAACAAGAAGTATCTAAAACTAATAGATTTGCTGTCTGGTTTTCCCGCAGCCCCTTTAAACATCTCCCGAAAGTTGTTGCCAAAGAGGTAGAAATCGCTCCAGAATTTTCTCATTATCTAGTGGATTATGATAATCCTAATAATCAGATTACTGTCTATGTCGATCACCTAGCAGCAACAGATATAGCTGAATATATCCGAATCTTTGATCGTTCAGCTTATGACGATCATGGTCTGGGCGATAAATACAATGATGCAGAACTAAGTTATCGTATGCAAGATTTGGTAGGTAATGTTGTTAGTCCTATGGATGTCAGTCGCTTAGGACGTTGGGTAATTGATGGCGAAACTGGAAAAGTAATTGACAAGCAACTAGTATCTAATCCTCAGCTTACTTGGTCCACGGCATTTTATGTATGTCTAGACCAAAGACCAACTAAAAAATACACTGATATTTTCTGGAATAGCTGGGGTTGTTGGCCAGATACCATTTCTAAAAAAGCCGTATCCGACTATGCACAGTATCCTCATCGCTTAGTCCCCTTAGATGAAGTGCTTGACCTAACATATCAAGGTGTTCCTTCTAGTTTATGTCATTTAAAAATCAGAACAGATGATAATCACCAAACCAAGATAGAAATAGACTCTGAAAATAATTTTCAGTTTAATAAAAACCATTTAGGAACTTCGGCACAATTTATTCCCCGTCCTAATGCAGAAGACCAAACTGATGGTTATATTGCTTGCGTGGTCTTAACCTCTGATGAATTTTTATCTCAGTCTGATCGGGAAGATAATGACCCAGAATGGTCACAAAATACCGAAATTTGGATTTTTGATGCCAGAAATCTTAGCCAAGGCCCATTATATAAACTTAGTCATCCCAAGCTAAATATTGGCTTTACAATTCACACTACCTGGATAGCTGAAGCTAAATCTCCAGATAGATTGCTCGATTATGATGTGCGAGAAGATCATGAATATCTGGTAGAACAACTAATTGAAAATGAACCAGAATTAGGGGACAAAATCCGCAAGTTATTTGATGATGAAATTTATCCTCATTTCTAGTTATTGAGCTTACTTTGAGCTCTTTTTCTTGCTCTTATTATCTCGATATCCTAGAGAAACAGGACTGAAACTGAGCGCTTATATAATACAAAAAATGTTCACTAATTTATCCTAATCCCTGATACTTCAAATTATTACTCTTGCTCAATTATTTAATATTGCCAATTTATACATTCTGCCCTTTTGGACTGTAATGATCTTATTCCCTAATATTGTGTCTCTTTTTTGGCCCAGTGGGCTTACTTTCCCATATTATTACTGATACTGTTGTTTCTTAACCTGTAAACAGATAAAAGATGAAACTACTTAATATAAATAATTGTTACAAAAAATCCATTTTTGCATAACTTATGAAGTCTAAGTCTAAGTAAAAAATATAGTTTTCTTTTTCAACAAATCAAGCTTTTTATTTTATTTAGATCATGAGTCAATCACCGTTAGAACCTTTAGAAGCCACAACACCAAATAATTCTGAACAAAGTTTACCTTCACGATTTCCTCAAACAATCGTTGCAGTAAGTCGAGAGGAATTCATAGATCCAGTAAAACTTACCATCAGAGATGCGGACGGACATGAAACTACATTACCCCATGATTTACATGGTCACTTTTTTATAGTTAGCCCTGTTGGCTCATCTAATTCTTCCTCAGTCGAAGGAGACGAACAGGTAGTTTGGGTAACTAAAAATGGTTGGACTCCCATCTATAACGGAGATGGCATGGTTTACCGTTTTAGTTTTGACCAAGGCAATGCTAGTCTTAAAACGCGTTTTATCAAACCTCCTTGTTATTATGCAGACTTAGCGACTGTTAATGAAACAAAAGGCAGTCAATATAAAGATTTAGCTTTCCAAAATTTAGGTATTTCAAGGGTTTCACTTAACAAACTAGGAGTTCGCAATCAATTAAATACTGCCTTTGTACCGTTTAAACTATCTGATGATGAAAGCGAACGCTTATTAGTAACTTGGGATGTAGGCAGACCCTATGAAGTCGACCCTGAAACTCTAGAAACCCTAACCCCTGTGGGCAAAAATCAAGACTGGGAAGATTTTTTACCGAGTCAACAGGCTCAACCTTTCAAACAAGTGATGAGTTCTGCCCATCCTGTATTTGATTTTAAAACAGGAGAATTGTTTACGGTTAATGTGGGTAAATCAATCTGGACAATGTTGGCGTTGTCTCGCTCATTGAAAGAAAGACTAACAGATCATGCAGTCACTTTAAAATCAAGCGTCAACAAATCTAATGAATCTCAAGGTATTCAGGGTATATTTCTTCAACTCTACTCTCTCTTTCTAGGGATCGTGAGGTTTATAGTCAATTTTCTAGGGTTAATCGAAAAAATTGTTAGAAGTATTAGTGGAGGATATGATTTTGTTCATTTATTAGCATGGGATGGTAAGCAAGTAGGCATTAAATGTAAATGGAATGTTGTCTTACCAAGAAACCGTTCCCTAAAAATCGATCAAACAGTTCATCAAATGGGATTGACCCGTGACTATTTAATCTTTGCGGAGACATCTTTTAAGTTCTCTTTAGAAAATATTTTGCCTTTCCAAAAAAATTATTTAGCTACGGCTTTTAAAATTCTCTTGGCAGATTTTATTGACTATCCTCAGTATCCCAGCACAAAGTTATACATCGTTAAGCGAGCAGACTTAAAACCAGAAGCAGCTAAAACTAATAAATTTGCTGCTTGGTTTTCCCGCAGTCCTTTTAAACATCTGCCTAAAGTTGTTGCCCAAGAAGTAGAAATTGCTCCAGAATTCTCTCATTATTTAGTTGATTACGACAATCCTAATAATCAGATTGTTGTTCACATCAGTCATCTAGCTGCAACAGATGTGGCAGAATATATTCGCATCTTTGATCGTTCAGCTTATGACGATCGCGATCATGATGACATAGAAGATAAATATGATGATCCAGAACTGACTTACCGCTTACAAAAGTTGGCAGGAAATGTCGTAAGTCCGATGGATATCAGTCGCTTAGGACGTTGGGTAATCGATGGAGAAACAGGGAAGGTAATCGATAAACAATTAAGACCTAATAAAGAAGATCGCGAACTTATCAATCAACAATTAGCAGATCATCAATTAGACCCAAAATATAGTCTTACTTGGTCTTCGGCATTTTATGTCTATCAAGATCAACGACTAACCGAAAAATTTACTGATATCTTCTGGAATAGCTGGGGTTGTTGGCCAGATACTCTCACTGAAAGAAACGTGGCAGCTTATAAAAGATATTCTCAACGTTTAGTAGATCTAGATAAGCTGGTTGACTTAACCTACAAAGGTGTTCCCTCTAGTCTATGCCATTTGAAAATTAGAATAAATTCTGATGATAAAATTGAGATTGAGATAGATCCAGATAATTATTATCAGTTTAATAATCAATATTTAGGAACTTCTGCTCAATTTATTCCCCGTCCAGATGCAGAAGATCAAACTGATGGTTACATTGCTTGCGTGGTCTTAACTTCTGATGAATTTTTATCGCAATCTGATCGGAAAGATAATGATCCAGAATGGTCACGAAATTCTGAAATTTGGCTCTTTGATGCCAGAAAATTAAGACATGGTCCATTATACAAACTGAGCCATCCTCAACTAAATATTGGAGCTTCATTTCATGCTACTTGGTTAGCAGAGGCTAAGTCTCCAAGCAAGCGTCTAGATTATGACGTTAAAGAAGATTATGAGTATTTGGTAGAACAACTGATTAAAAACCAACCAGAATTAGGTGATAAAATTCGTCAGCTATTCGATCGAGAAATTTATCCTCGGTTTAAATAATTTAAATAAACTGCATCCGTGAAGCGACAAGTGGAGTTTAACTTAGTTTATTTCTACCCTTGGTATTTACCAAGAATTAAGAAAGTAGGGGTAAATCAAATTTATCCCTACGCACCCTAGAAAACTTATATTTAATTCCTAACTAAAAACTAAAAAATAAAAACTATTTACCTTTTTGTGTCGTCTTAGCTTGTTCCATAGCGATCGCTTTCATGGCTTCAAAAGAATTGCGATTAGAAGTTCCTTCAATTGCTTTAACTGCTAAATCTTGAACTTGTTGTAAAGAAGCATCTAACTGTTGTGATAGTTTATTAATTCTGGCTTCTTGATTGTTAATTGTTTGTTCCAAAGAATTAATTCTTAGCTGATAGTTTTGTTTTTCTCCTTCAATTTCTTTAGTTCTAAGATCGGCTTTTACTTTAGCTTGATATGTGCCAATGCCTTTGCCTTCTTCTGTTCCTTGTTTGATTTTGGCTCGTAATTGTTCTGCGAAAGCTGCTACTGTTTCTTTAGCTTCTGCGTATTGTTGTTCTTGGTTAGCAATATCAGCTTCTTTTTCCTGCCATTGTTTTTCTAATGTTTGACGGGTTTGGGCTAACTCTTTTTGCTTAAGTTGTTTCTCTTCTTCATATTTTTCTTCATCTAAATCTCTTTCTAAATCTAAGTTATATTGATATTCTTCTTTTTCTCTTTGCTGGCTCTTACGGTAATCTTCATTTCTGGTTTTAATTAAGCGTGTATGGGTTTCTTGTTCTTTCACCCAAGCTTGTTTTAATTCAGCAATTTCTTGCTCATTACTTTCTTGTTCTTGGCTTAATTTCTCGGTAAATTTTTTAGCACTTGTTTGATACTGCTCTAGTAAAATGTCGATAGTTGATTCTTCAATTTCACTTAACTCATGTAGATTTTCTAGTTCTGTTCTTTCTTTAGCAATTTCTTGTCTAACCAATTCTAATTGTGTCGCTTCAATAATTAATTGTTCCGATAATCTACTAACTGCACCACCAAAATCTCTTTGTATTTTTTCTAAATTTTGAATAGTGTTCAACATATCTTGACTACTGCTTATATTAATTTTTTTAGCTGAAGTTGAAGAATTATTATTATTTGCTATAGAATTAGCCTGAGGACGCTTTTTAGCTTCGGATTCTAAAGTTCTTTTTTGTTTTTCTAAATCTTTATAAGCCGCCAATATTTCTGCTTTGGTATTTTTAGAATTAATTGCCATAATTACTTGCTACTTACTACTTTTGTACGAGCAAACGACGGTTCGCCCCTACCTTACTTACTACTTACTACTTACTACTTACTACTTATTTAGCTGTATTTTGAAATGCCTGCATAGCTAAATTTTGAGCTTGGGTATTGACTTCTTGTAATTGAGATGTAAGTTCAGAAATTTGCTCTGTTTGTCGCTCAATTACTGCTGTCAAAGATTCTATTTTTAACTTATAACCTTGCTGCATAGCTGACCATTCTTTTTCTATTAAATCTGCTTCTACTTTAGATTTATTGTCAGCATCTTTAATTGCCTTACCTTTAGCTTTGTTATATTCTTCTTTGATTTTTTCTTCAAAACTACTGATTTTTTCTTGATTTTTAGTAAATTCTGCTTTATTATCTGCCAAGTATTGCTCTCTCTCTAACCAGTCTTTACTTTTCTCGGATTCTAGTTCAGCTAATTCCCTCAACTGTAAACGTTTATCTTCTTCATACTCATCACTTTCAATAGTTCTTTGACGTTCTAATTCATATTGATAATCTGCTGCTTCTAATTCTCTTTTCTGAGTTAGCAATTCTGCTGTTTCTTGAACGCTAACTTCAAATTTTATCTGTTCTTTTGACCACTCTTTTCGGACTTGTGCTATTTCTTTAACTATGGCTTCTTTTTCCCTAGCAGTATTAGCTTTAAGGGTGCTAATTGTTTCTTGATGTTCTTGATTTAAAATATCCAGCGCATCAGCAACTAATCGGACTCGATTTAAATGTTCTAAATGTTCTTGTTCTACAGCGATCGCTTTTTTGAGTTCTGCTAATTTATTAGATTCAGTAGTTAAATTCTCTGCTAATTTATTAATTTCAGTACCAAAATTTAATTGTAAAGCAGCCATGCCATTGATAATATTATCAACTGTATAGTCAAGAGTTTTCTGTAATAATTGTTGATTTTTCTTTTTTTCTGCTTCCTGTTCTTTAGTAGCTATTTTAGATTCACTTTGTCGATCTTTAGTTAACAGTTTATTAAATGCTGTCATAATTGCTTCTTTGTTATTTTTAGAATTCGTTTGGCTCATAATTCTTCTCTTAAGTAAATTTTCGTTGTTGGCTGATAGGATCTTTCTTGAAGCTGAGAGGAAAAATTTATTATTATTGATTTAAAAATCAACTTAAAAGTCATCATAACCATAATTGATTTTTAAGTCAACTATTTTATTGATTTTTTATTCTACGTGACCAGAGCAAAGCCTCCAGCCTTCTTTTGGTATAAATCCTGAGGTTTTATAAAACACAAAACAAAAGACAGACTAATGTGCATAGTCTGTCTTTATGGGATATTCAATTTTGCCGATATGTCTATCTGTTTTTATACGCCGAAAGATTTTCCACAACCGCAGGTTTGAGAAGCATTAGGATTAGTAAATTCAAAACCACCACCAATCATGGCGTTACTATAATCCAAGACTAAACCATAAAGATATAACAAACTTTTGGGATCGCAGACAATTCTAAATCCGTCATAATCAAACACTTCGTCACTATCCTGAATTTTACTTGGCTCTTCAAAATCCATCATATAGGACATTCCTGAACAACCACCTTGACGAACTCCTACCCGAAGACAAAGCTCCTTATTCCCCTGTTGTTCTTGCAGCATTTTGATGTGCTTAAAAGCAGTAGGTGTTAACTGAATGCCTCGTTCTATAGTTTTAGTAGCTTCTGTCATCTGTGCCGATAACTCCTTATAGATTTGTAGTGAATCAGTAAAATAAGTAACTTTATACAGTTGCCCAAAATTTACTATGATATTTATATATCTTTTATTTTAAATTCTTTTTACTGCTTACGACTTTAGGTAATAATAATTCGGAAATATTCTATTGACCCTTAAAAAATATCTAGAGGTTTAAAATAGCTAGGTGCTGGGGAACCAAAATTCGGCAGATGCAGCTTTTCAATTCCCCAACTATAGGGTTTATAAGGTTTTATTCGGTTACACTATTGACGCTTAACGGTACTAAATCGCCGTAGATTGTAAATCCTAACAACATAGGTTCGTTTTCTTGGATTAGCTTGCCAGTGAGGGCACAGCTTTCGTCTTTACGAGCAGTTGCTTCAACGGTGGCGCGAATATCGGAGCGAGCAAACTGGGGACGATAATCACCAGACTTCTGATGAACGTAGTTCCAAAGAATATCTCGGATTAAAGCCTGGTAGCCTTGGTTGCCAGATAGTTCTTTGAGTTTGTCTTTAAGACT
>JASJDX010000434.1 GCA_030064975.1 Pleurocapsa sp. MO_192.B19 | reverse complement strand
TTCTCTTCCTTGTCCCCTTGTCTCCCTTGTCTTCCTTGTCCTGCCTTAACCCATCAATTCAAACTTGATGAGCTAATAGTTATCTGTCGAGCAAAACAAAATATTGCTTTAGCTAGATGTATCACTTTTTTAGCTGATGTTTAATATATTTCATCATTAAAAAACTTTTACGATAGCGAATTCTATTGACATCTTATGTATAGAGGTAATCAAATTAAAACAGCGGCTCTTTTAGGGCTATTAAGTGGCATATTAGTTTTAGGTGGCTACTGGGCAACTGGTAACGAACAAGGGGCATTTATCGGTTTAATCTTCGCGGCAATTAGTAGTTTTGGCTCTTGGTTTTATTCCGATAAAGCTGCACTTGCTGCATATCGAGCGCAACCTATTAGTCGTAATGATGCACCAG
The DNA here is from genome assembly GCA_030064975.1 of Pleurocapsa sp. MO_192.B19. Classification (GTDB taxonomy): domain Bacteria; phylum Cyanobacteriota; class Cyanobacteriia; order Cyanobacteriales; family Xenococcaceae; genus Waterburya. The sequence goes on along the minus strand of JASJDX010000434.1, from coordinate 6,159 downwards.
AACTATACGACATGGTGGCAAATTTAACCAAAAAGGCAGATTTGCCCATGCCTAAATTGTGCGTTGTGCCTACTCAAACCCCTAATGCTTTCGCTACTGGTAGAGATCCTAACCATGCTGCGGTAGCAGTAACTCAAGGGATTATGCAAATACTAGACAAAGATGAACTAGCAGGAGTAATTGCTCACGAATTAACCCACATCAAAAACCGCGATACCTTAACTCAAGCTGTGGCTGGTACTTTAGGCGGTGCGATAACATTTCTCGGCAGAATGTTAACTTTCGGCGCATTATATGGCCCTGTTAGCCGAGATAATCGTCAGGGTGGTAATCCTCTTGGAGTATTAATCTTAGTCGTTCTGGCACCTATCTCTGCATCGATCATTCAGATGGCTATTTCTCGTACTCGTGAATTTTCCGCCGATCGTGGTGCTGCCGAAATTACTGGTAATCCTTTAGCTTTAGCTAGCGCTTTGCAGAAATTAGAATCTGTAGGTAAGCAAGTACCAATGAATGGCAACCCTGCTTTTGAACCAGTATTAATCATGAATCCTTTTTCTGGCAGTGGTTTACAAACTCTATTTCGCACCCATCCCCTAACTGAAGATCGTGTGCGCCAACTACAGGAAATAGCTAAACAACAACAGAACTATACTACTTTGAGTCTAAACTAATTCTCTGAAATTTAGTCTAACTAACCTAATGGCAATCGCTAAACGTAGCCTGTTGCTAATCGCCTTTTGATCCCTGGCGATCGCTTTTACTCCTATTAATTCAACCATAGCAGGGACAGTTAAATCCAATGCTGTTGATACGGTAAAACAAGCCTCAGAAGAAGTCGTTCAAGACACAGGAGTCAAACAACAATTTGGTAAATCTGCTAACGGCGATCACTTATTAGATAAAGCTCAAGAAAAAGCCAGTCAAAAACTGAACGATCTAGCTGAAGAAGCCGATTCTCAAACAGATTTACCTCAGAGTAAAAAGTTGTTTCTCAAAAACTTACAGAATCAATCTTAAACAACACTTGACTTATTATTCTTGCCAACTTTTGCCGATCATCAGAACGTTCTCTTTACAAAAGTTGGTAAAAATAATTTTTTAGCCAAAAACCAAAGTGCCACTATTTTCAATGTTATTAGCATCAATACCTTGAAAAACAGCTAGCTCTGTACCGTTAAAGCCAACGATAGCATTATCTCCATCTTGGCTAAAGTCTAGGTCAGCGGTAGAAGATGCGCCAATTCCTGCCACACCAATTACGTCAGTGTCTAGCTCAAAATCCCTAATGATCACAGCAGATTCTGGTAACTCTGCTGTTGTAATCCAAAATTGGTCTACACCTGCACCGCCACTTACTCGATTATCTCCTCCTACTTGATTAAAAAAGCGGTCTTCGCCATCTCCACCAGCTAAAACATCTCCTCGACCCAAAATTAGGATATCATCCCCACCCCCTGCATAGATGCGGTTATTGCCCTGACTTACTGAAGCATCAATTAAATCGTTGCCGCTACCAGCAAATATCAGTTCATTGCTACCTATTATTTCTAAAATATCATTGTCAACAGTCCCAAAATTTGGTTCAAAGTCTTCTTGAGACTCCTCTTCAGGCTCATCAACAGCAGTAACAGTAATTCTAGCTATTTGGTAGTCGGGAACGGTAAAGTCGGCATTGGCAAAAACTGTTTCGCCATCGACTTCAAAATCCAAAACACCTCCCTCGCCAGGGGGAAGAAAACCTGGATAGGGCTCAATAGTGCCATTTTCATCAACGCTATTGCCAGCAACATCTAATGTATAAAGTACGTTGGTAGGGTCTTCATCGTTTACTTCTGTACCAGCATCTAGTACTTCGCTGCCTGAAATAATAAAGTCCGCACCAATAAAGTTTCCTTCTTCGTCAAATATTTCTATCGGTTCGTCGTTAGCAATAAAGCCATCGTTAGTTGGAAAAAGCATGGCTGATAGCTCAAAAAGCGATTATTAGCCGAATTGCCTTCTAAAGTAACTGTTGTAGAAACAGTTTCGCCTGGTTTTTGTACTAAGAAGAATGGTGGTACTCTATTATCAACAATGCTTATCTTTTGAGTACCGCCATTTATTCCCGCCGAGCTTTCCAGAAACAGACCTGCAACAGTACTATTAGGAGGTTGAACTTGGCTCAAATCAACCCCTGCATCAAATAGTGCCTGAAGACCAGATTGTACTATGTCTAAATTGAGACCTGATGCAACACCAGCCTCTAATACACCTGGAATTTGACCTTCTAAACCAACTATACCGTCCTCTGCTAACAACTCTAATGCTGGGGAGGCTGTTTCGCCCACATTAAATAAGTCAAAACTGCCATCATGGAAAGCAAACCAAGATGGAGCAATGCCCGTGCCAGCTTCAGGGGCTAAATTTTCAATAGTGATTTGTAATGTTGTTTCTGAAGTAGGTTCGGGTTCGGAAGTCTCATTAATAGAATCAATCCATTCTCCTAACACTGTACTTAGTTCTTCGGGAACGTCTTCTTGTAGGAAGTGAAAAGCAGGATTATTTTCGTCCCCAATTTCCTGTATTTCCACCCCTGGAATCTGAGAAGCTAAGGGGAGAATTAACTCGCGGGGGGCTGAACCTGGATTACCAAGAATCAGCAGTTGAGGAGTATCTGTAACGGCAAGATAGTTAGCGAAATTAATAAATTCGTCAATGTTAGGGACTGGTTCAGGAGGATTACCACCAACCCCATCAGGATCGTAAACGGGATGACCCGTAGTATCTAAAACAGGCAGTTCTAAAGGAAAAGTTAATAGTTGCTGTCTGTCTTCAGGATTTAAGAATGGTTCTCTATAAACGGCTTGTTCGACTTCGGTCGGAGTTTCCGCAACCCCTCCAAACTCAGGATTAAACAGATAACCTTCAATAAATAGATTGTTATCTATGATATTAGTCTCGCTATTAGCAGGATCGGCTTGAATACTGGAAGTTTTGGTTTGAATGCAATTAGAGTCCATTGAATTATTCTCCTTGCAGAGTAAATCTTATTTAACAAGTTTGAAAAATAATATTAAAGTCGGTTTTTTGATTAGGCAGCAGAGAAGAGCAAATAAGAACAGCTAGGAAGTCGAAAAAAAATCTCAAAATTCTTTCTCTACTGAGATTTTGCACCTAATATGTATTTAATCTGTGCTATGAGGGTAAGGGGTAAAGGTTAAAGGGAAAAGCGCACCGCCCCGTCGGAGGTCTCCTCCGACATAGGGACGGAGCAAGAAGGGTGTTAAATTGATTACCCAGCTCCAAATATTCAGTTTTTTTGTAAGACGTGCAAGATGTGAGTATATGCCCTTGCTCTAACAAACTTTTGATGTTGCCCAAAATTTATGAGCGCTCGCCAAGCGAGCAAAATCAAAATACCAAAACAGATTTAAGTATTGCCATCTCTTCAACAGCGCCACAAAAACAACTCAAATTAACCATACCAAAATACCAAGGACAACAAAATGACTTACCAAAATACAACTAATAATCTTCAGCCAACTTCGATTGAGGATGGAACTACTAGCATTACTTTCGATACGCAGCTATTAGAAGCATCTGGATTAACTTTAGTCAATAACTATAGTTCGGCAGAATTCTCTGAGGAGGAATTTACTCTTAGTTTTGATATCACTGAAGATAGCGATCTAGTCTTTGACGAGCAAGAATTTGATATCGACCTCGAACAACTAGAATTAATTCCCACTAGTCCCATCCAATCTGATATTTTTCTCTCGTTTGAAGGCGAGGTTGAAAATAATTTAGGACAAACAGCTTTTTTTAATCCAAATCTCGATGCACCCGATAGCGGTCATATAGAAATTAGCCTAAATTCACCTGGAAATATTGCTCCTTATTATGCGACTGGTCGCCAGTCTAGCCCCTTGGTAGAGGACGCAACACGTTCTGCAACATTAGATAGTAATCAGAACCTAACTAACTTTTCTGATTACCTAACAGACAACAATATTAACACCGCTGAGATTGGATTTAGCTTCGGACAAAGAAGCGATCGAGATTTTACCGAAACTTGGAACGCAGGAGAAGATCTCCTCGGTCAAGACTGGCTGGCAAGTCCTGATTCCACCATTGAAGAAAGAATTTACCAAGCAGATCCCGATGCAGTACAAACTTCTTTAGTCTTGTGGGATACTCCAATTATTAACTTTGATTACTCGCCTCTCTATGCTGTTTTTGATTATGGAGAGACTACAGTCACTGAAGACGATACGGAAGTGTTTTTTACAGAAGCTATCAGTGCGCAAAAAGTAGATGGTTTAGATCCCTTAGCCGATGGACTGGCGGACGCTTTCTTAGAAGATTTATCAGACAGAGAAATTCAACTTGTGGGAGAAGATCGTGCCCTTGAAGATTTAGTTCCCAATATAGATCCCGATACTGGTTTTGTTGTACTTGATATTCCCTTACCTATAAGTATACGAATTATTGATGATGCCGACCTTAATGAAGAAAGTGATTCGGTTTTTGACGGTCAAAACTTTTTTACTGCCACAGGAGAAATCGAACACGAAGGAGATATAGTCTTTGAGACTACGGCTGGCGACATCACCGTTAGTGATTTGACGATTGGTTTTGATGCTTCGCGCCAAACTCAAGATATCAGTGGTTTCTTCGTGCAAAGTAGTGTTGATGGTATCGCACCTGACGATACAATTTTGTTTGATTTAGGCAATCCCAACAATATAGAGACTGGTGAAAACGAGCTAAATTTGGATTATGCTGATGTGCTTATAACGCCTGAGTTTTCCGAAGTTCTGCTGTCTACTGGTTTGGCAACAGATGATTTAGCTGGTAGCGATGTAGGCGATCTATCAATCGATGCGATCGCTGACTCTTTTGCTGAAATACCTATGGATTATGTATAGGCAGATAGCAACTCTTCCTTGAGTTAAATCTGAGTAAATCGATTGGGATAACTAACCCATAGTTTATTTATTTCCCAATCGATCTGCTTAATAACTTGAATGAACACTCATTTATACAAGGCTTTTAACCGTCTGAGAGACAAAGGAAATTAAAGCGATCGCGCTCGGCTTCCTCAGTCTTACTTTCTCTACTTCTAACACTTTAATTTATGAATTCAGCCATAGAACAAACTAAAGCGATCGAGGCATTACTAACTTATCCTCAGCAGGCGGCTAAAATCTTGGCAATTCGTTCCAATTTAATCAATTACGCGTTGGTTAAGAGGATAGAACAGCTTAGTTGCCAAATGAAGACTAATGGTTCACGAGAAGCTGCTGCTTTTTTAGCGAGTTTGATTCCTCGTCTCAATCAATTAATCGATACGGCAGACATCAATAGTTGGGAAACTAAAGAAATAGAAACATTTATTTTCCCCAAGACGACTGACGAATCGGCTAAAATTCACCAGCAGGCAACTAATGCCTATCGCTATCTGATCGATGCTTTACTGACTTATCCGAACCAGACTACAAAACTTTTAGCCAGTCATCAAAACTTGCTCGATCGCAATCTGGTAGAGATGATGAAAAAACTAGCAGTTTTCATGGCAGCTAATGGTTCGCGGGAGGCTGCTGCTTTTCTCCACAACATAATAGTACGATTGACGGAGTTGGTGTCTGCCTCACCTTTACAAAATGAGGTATTATCGATCGAGCATTCTGGTTCAGAGATAGTCCGATCGCCGCAGAGCAAAGCTATAACCACTAAATCTTCAGCCAAAAACCGATTTGCGTCATTTTCTGGCATAGCATTATTGGCGTTCTTCTTCTTGGTGGCAATTAACAATCAGCTTGCCCAAAACCGATTCATCAGCTTACCTCAAGTTTTAGCCACCGATTCTAACGAACTTACTGAGACTCTAACCAGCAGTATTTCGCCAGTTGAAACTATTGAGATAGAACCAGTAAAATCATACCAATCTACTCGCAACTATAGTGGTCAGATTGTTGCCAGACAAAATAGTGAACTTAGTTTTCCACTTGCTGGTAAATTGGCTTCTCTAACGGCACAAGAAGGCGATGTTGTCGCCAAAGGTACTCCTATTGCCTATTTGAATACAGATAATCTCCGTAATCAGCAGCAACAATTACTGGCAAGAAAAGCCAGAGCTGTAGCTCGGTTAAAAGAATTGCAGGCGGGAGAAAGACC
>JASJDX010000433.1 GCA_030064975.1 Pleurocapsa sp. MO_192.B19 | reverse complement strand
GCAGGAGAATATTTAAAAGAAGACACGGTATTAATTTCTGTTGGCATTGGCGTAGGTTCGGGAAAAAGCACCGCCTGGGGTTGCGACTTGACTTATAAGTATGTGGAGATTAATGCAGAGTATACTACTTAATATCACTTCGGGACAAGATTTGTCTAGGAAATTCAAGGCTAGACTAAAGCTCAATTTTCTTTTGTAGACGCGATCGCCTTCTTTGCACGACTTGGAAGGTTAGCATTTTTATGCCCCACTAAAACAACGTGATTTCGCCAAAACAGTATTTATGTTCGCTCCGCAAAATCCTTATTATGCAAGGATTTCAGAGAAACCTTCCAAGTCCTGTTCTTTAATTGACAAAATGGTAAACAATTATGAAGTTTAGTTGCTATCTGTAATCAAATTTCTAACTTGATAAAATAGTTAGGTACTAACTGCTTGGTGGTTTGTATTCGGAGGCGACTGCTCCTGCCTTCTTCATCGCTTCAACCCCTTCCCCCCACGTTATCAGTGGCGTAGTTTTAATCGATTTCAATGCACTTCCAGCCAATCCCACCATTAAAAAGGCAGCTTCACTGATGTTGTCAGGTGCCTGTATGATGAGGACAAAATCATACTCGCCCAATGCCAGCCATCCGCCTACAATGGTTACGCCAATTTTTTCAGTTATCGCTCGATTGAGCTCAAGGCGATTCTGTGGATTTTTGACCAGAGCTGCCCACGCTTCGGGCGTATATGAGCCCTGGATCAAATAGTAAGACATTTGCCGTCTCCTTTCTTTTATCGAAACTAGAATTTAACCGTTTATCAAAGGCGTTGTTACCTACTCAACATTACGCCTAACTATTTATTAGAATTTTCAAGGAAATACTTGAGAAAGTTGTGAAGAAGTTTCTTTTTACGCCAACACCTATCATTCAAACCCCTCAAAATGTTTGATTTTTTGTCTAAGTCCCATTAATTATTTTGCGTCTTTTCTGGGAGAGTCCTGTCTATAGGAATGAAAAGGTAGTAACTCGGCTCAATCGAGCCGTTTTGTTGCCTAGCCTTCGGCTGCGTCCCAGAATTTTCGTAGCCCGAGCCCATTCAAAGAGCAACTAACAATGATTAACTTTCGACTAAAAAAGCTAGCCGTTTTTTTTGTGCAATGGCTAACTTTTCCCGTATTTATTTTGACCACCATTTACGTCATGTATTCCGTACAGTTCTACGAGCTTTCGCCAGTCACAATGCAAATGACAATATTTGTTGCAACCATCTCGACTGTCGAGTTACTCGAACGATGGCTACCACACAAGAGCAAGCACAGCGGTGGTGCCAGCAGCGACAGGCGTTTGAATTTTACTTCGTTCGTCGTGCTAATGACGGTGGTCGATCCTCTCTTGAAGGTCTTGTCGCCACTGCTCTTGTCGCAATTAGTGATTGTGTTTGGCTGGCCACAGGGTTTCACCCTGTTTCCCGTCGACTGGCATTTTGTCCCTCAGCTTGTGCTGGCAGCGTTGGTAGCCGAACTAGGACAGTACTGCATGCATAGACTGGGACATGTTACTTGGCTGTGGCGATTCCACTCCTCGCACCACAGCTCTTCGAGAATGAACTGGCTCACTGGTTTTCGTGTTCACCCGTTCAATATGATGTATCACCACTTGGCTGGTGTATTTATTTTGATGTTAATCGGCATTAATGAGACAGTGCTTTTTACCTATCTGGCACTGTCTGGTGTTCTTAATATTTTTCAGCACGCGAATGTTCGATTCAAGCATGGCGTTCTCAACTACATTTTTAGTACTAATGAGTTGCATCGCTGGCATCACTCGACCCAACCTCGTCAAGCTAATGCCAACTATGGTGCCCTTTTAATCGTCTGGGATCTAGTGTTTGGCAGTTATTACCACAAGCGACATCAATTTCCCGCCCACTTAGGATTGTTTTCGAGCAAAAACTACCCAGTGAATAGCTATTGGCGGCAGCTAATTGCGCCCTTATTTTGGCAAAAGTGGGGCATAGATTAATGGCACTAAGCTCGGGGTAATCGCCGAAAACTGTCTTAGCGATGAGCTTTCTCAGAAAGTTAATCTTTACTTCTCTCCTCATAACATTGCTTAAATTTTAATGGCGAGTACAACTATCAATGCCTGGAAGTGTCTTGCCATTACTACACGAATGGTTCCAGGTATTCATACAGTAGAAGCACTACAATGATTACCGTCAGCCAAGGACTTTGGGGCTGTTCTTTTTCATCCTTATAGCGGTTTTCATATGAGTGTATCAGTCTTAATTAGTAAACTTAGTTTTCCTACAAAGGATTGTATGTTCCATTCAATTGAAAACCGCTATTAATCCAAATATCTAGTAAGGTATGATCTGCTTGCCAGATGGTATTGCAACGTTCTGATTCTGGTCTGTTAATAAACGTCCGCGATTAAATGATTGTCTGGAGTATGTTAGGGAAGAGGATACTTTAGTGGTCACATGCTTAGATCGATTGGCTCGTTCTACTTTAGTGACGATGTCCCGTCCTGAACGACCAACCAAAAAGGTAGCATATGCAGACGCGATCGCACTGCTGCATCAATATTTATTAATATAGGTATGCGATCGATTAAGGCGATCGACAACAAGTAAATCATTATGAAGCGTTGTTTTATTCTGTTGATCTGACAATAGCTTTATTTCTCTTTTAGTGAGTGGTTGTAGAGTTGTTTCAGCAAATGCTTGGAACAAGATAAACATTAATTAGTACTAAAATACTATAAAATAATCAAAGTATCATATTGTTATGTAACTCCAAGCAAAACCCCTTCCTATGGTTAATGTCATTCGTGAGCGATCGCTAATCTAGAATATCTGTCAATTCAAAACCCTGCTTAAAATGACGATCGCATAGAACTAAAGAACCTTCTGTCCACTCGTCAAAGGCTAATTGGGCTGCGGTTTCTATGACCGTAGCAATATCTCGCCCTGAGCAACCGATTAGAGAGTGAACATAGGCTTGCAGGTCAACATCCTGGTCTAAAATCCAATCTGGATGAATTTTACGCTTTAATAGCTGTTGGATCTCTGCTACTCCTGGTAAAGGAATCGCTATTTTCTTTTGGAGACGCGATCGCACTGCTGGATCGATATTTTTGTCATAATTGGTTGCGCCAAGGACAAATACATAGCCTCCTTGAGTATGAACCCCATCTACTTCCTGGAGAAATTGATTGACCAGATTTTGATTTTCGAGATCTGCATCACCACTACCCATACCGCCTCGATTGGGAAATAAAGACTCCATTTCGTCAAAAAAGAGAATCGCGGGAGATTGCTGACGAGCTTGATTAAAGACATCGGCTAGGTTGCGGGAACTCTGCCCCACCCATTTACTCCTTATATCTGCTGGCGCGTAACTCTTAAAATATAGTTGTCCTACAGAAGCCATCACTCTAGCAATTTGAGTCTTACCAGTTCCAGGCTGTCCGTAGAGTAACGCCCCTTTAGGAGGATTGATTCCTGGTGGCAGGTTAGCGTAGTTGGCAACCAGCTTAACTAAACGCTTTAGTTCTCCTTTAATCGGTGTCGGTAAGATAATGTCATCCCAAGTTAGTTCCCCTTGAGGAGCTTTTGCCTGAATTACTGCTTGAAAATGCTCCAGGTCGATCTGTAGAGATCGATCGGGGAGTAGGCGATCGCTAGCATATTGACCTACTTCGCTCACTACCTGCCGAATATCTCGACCTGATTTGCCTTCTAGTAATCGCGCAATTCGTGACCAGTCAACGTCAGGAGCAACCTGCATTTCTCCTGCGAACAAGCGTAACATAGCTACACGTTCAGGCTGGGCGGGCAAAGGAATTTCTACTACTTTATTGAGACGAGAGCGCACTGCATTATCTACTCTTTCGACATAGTTAGTCGCCCCCACGACAAATACTCCTGTTGCTCCTCCCCGAAAGCCGTCAAGCTCTTGTAGAAGCTGATTAATCAGTTCAATTTCATATTGAGAGACATTACTTTCCCTTTGAGGAAACAGAGCATCAATCTCGTCGATAAAGAGGATTGTAGGAGCTTCTCGCCTGGCTCTTTCAAAGGTCTGAGATAGTTTTTTACTAGCTTCTCCCACATATTGAGAGCGCATTTCGGCGATCGATAGATCGATAAAGCGACAGCCAGAAGCTTGAGCTAACACCCGTGCTACCTGAGTTTTACCTGTTCCAGGAGCGCCATAGAGCAACATTCCTTTAGGAGGAGTTACTCCCTGAATTGGATCGCGGAAGAAGCGTAAAAAGCGTTCGAGGATTTTTTTTAGGGTTTGCTTTAGTTCGGGGCTAAGAATTAATTCTGACCAGGCTGATTCATTAATCTCCACAGGAGGCAATAACCCTTTTTCAAAGTCAGCCCGATTGAGTATCACCTGTTTACTCGACCAACCTTGTCTCTGGATATAAGCTTGTCCCACTTTGGCTAATACGCCCTGAATATCCCGTCCTGATTTTCCTTCTAGCAGATGACTAATGGTTTCTAGTTTGACATCAGCCGCCAGCTGCCAGTCTTTTTCTTGTAGGGCATGATCTAGCATAATCCGTCGTTCCCTTACACCAGGTAAAGGTACTTCTAGAGTCTGTTGTAAACGAGAAATTACGGCTGGATCTACTGTATCAGCACGGTTAGTTGCCCCCAGCAGAAAAATTCCCGCTGCTGATTGCACTGCACCATCTACCTGTTGTAAAAATTCATTGACTAATTCTACCTCTGGGCTATTGCCTGTATTCTCTCTACGGGGAAACAAGGAATCAATTTCATCAAAAAAGAGAATACAAGGAGAGCGATCGCGTGCATCGGCAAATATTGCCTGTAAATTCTTTAAACTACCCCCTTGATAGGTACTTTTTACTTCACTGGGAGAAATCGCTCGAAAGAACCAACCAGCGCGAGCTGCGAGATAGCGGGCAATCTGGGTTTTCCCTGTTCCAGGCGCGCCTGTCAACAGCATTCCTTTAGGCAGTGGCAGCCCCAAACTCAAAGCTTGAGGTAAATTCTTGAGAGTTGCTAAGGTTTGCTCGACCCGTTCCATAATCACAGGAGGCAGAACTAGATCGGGAATATTGGTATTGTCTCCCGTCCACAAAATAGCCTGTTGAAAATGTTGGAGAGTTATTTCCCCCGCAGCATTAGGACTATCTTGACAAGCTAGATGATAAGTTTCTTCTACTTTTGCCTTAATCGCCCGCCCTGATTTTCCTGTTAACAAAAGAGCGATCGCCTGCCAGTCTAAGTCGGCGGCTACAGGACGCTCTCCAATAAATAGTTTGAGCAATTTAATGCGCTCTGGTAGTTCTGGCAGAGGAATGGCAATAGTTTTGGAGAGGCGCGAGCGCACGGCAGCATCGACTTTTTCTGCTCTGTTGGTAGCTCCGACAATAAAAATTCCCCGCCCGTTATTGCTTACTCCGTCTACTTCTTGCAGAAATTGATTAACTAGTTCGATTTCGTGTTGTACGCTCTGCTCGTCACGAGAGGGAAATAAACCGTCAATTTCATCAAAAAATAAAATGGTGGGAGCATTCCGACGAGCCTGAGCAAAAATTCGGGCTAGTTTGCGGTTGCTTTCTCCGACATACTTGTCTCGAACTTTTTGCGCGCTTACTTCTTGAAACTGAATGCCTCCCAGACGTGCCATCGCTCTGGCTACCTCGGTTTTTCCCGTCCCTGGAAACCCAGACAATAATAGTCCCGCAGGAGGAGTTAGCTGGGGGTTAGCAAAAGCCTGAAGAAACTGCGCTAAAGTTCTGGTTAATTCTGATGTCAAGCGTTGGGGTAGAATTACACCCGTTAGCTCCCCAGTTATTTTCGGGATTAAAACTGCATCTAAGTCTTTTCGATGTAGACTCAGACTAGATGGGGGCAACTGGGCAACTATCCGAGTGGCGATCGCTTCTATGTCCCGTCCTGATTTACCAGTTAGAAGTTGGGCATAATAGTTTAGGTCTATATCAGCTCCTAATTCTAAAATCGGCGACTGACCTTGGGTAAGAAAATACTCCAGCATTGGCGATCGCTGTTCCACTGTCGGTAACGGTACCTCGATGCGGGCGGTAAGCCGAGACAAAACTGCAGGTTCGATCTGCTCTGGTCGATTGCTCGTGCCAACAATAACTACTCCTGTTGACTGGGATAGGCGATCGAATTCCTGTAAAAACTGGTTGACAACTTCTACTGTAGTTGGATCGCCCAACTGTTCTTCTCGTCTGGGCAAGATTGCTTCTATTTCATCAAATAAGATTACCGCCGGGGCTTTGGCTCTAGCGTCTACAAAGATTTCCTGTAAATTCTGCACACTTTGACCCACAAGGGGACTTTTAATCTTTCCTGGAGTTACGGCGATTAGTTCGCAGTTAGCATCTTTGGCAAATAGTTGAGCAATGGTTGTTTTGCCTGTACCTGATGCACCCGTTAAGATAATACCTGTTGGTACTTCTGGTAGTTGAGGGTTTGACAATTCCCATCCTCGTAGACTCTCAGCCCACTGCTGGATTGGTCCAAGAGTAGTTTCGGCAAGAAAAATTGGCTGCCAAATTGCAGCGGAAGATGCTGGCAGAAATG
>JASJDX010000432.1 GCA_030064975.1 Pleurocapsa sp. MO_192.B19 | reverse complement strand
CTCTTGCATGAATACGAAATTTAAAGCTTTCATTAATTAGAATTAATTCTCTAAATTGCTTACTAAAAAAGCATTTGAGGATTTACAAAATTATTCGCGCAAGAAGTCTTTTGTTATTTTTCAAACTTTAAGTGCAAGAGATACAAAAGAAAGTACTGGTATTGGATTGTCTATAGTAAAAAAGATTATTGAAAGTCAAGGTGGCAAGATTTGGTTGGAATCGAAGTTAGATCGGGGAAGTACTTTTTTCTTTACTTGGAGTAAAGGTTCAATGTGAGCAACGGTTGAGTTCAATCCATCTTTTGACAGACGAAATAAATCCATCTGTCAGATAGCATATGAGGAAATTTAATATCGAAAGGTTAAGCAAAATGAGTATTGAAGATAGACTAAAAGCTACTGCTAAAAACATTGAAGGTAAAGTCCAAGAAGCAGTAGGAGAAGTTACTGGGAATCCTCAGGATAAAGCCGAAGGTCAAGAAAAACAAGCTGAAGCTCAAGTTCAACACAGTGTAGAAAACGTTAAAGATAATATCAAAAAAGCGATCGACTAATCATATATCATAATTCATAATCAAATTTTGTTTTTATGTGGGGTGTAGCAAAGTGCTATACCCTTAACTATTTAATTAGTTATTCCTTGTTGGTTTTAAACTCTAGGCGATCGCTTTGAAAGGTAGTAGCGATCGCCTAGAGTCTAATATCGTTTTATTTTTTAGTTAAGACAGATAATTAAGAGCCAAAACCTAGAACTAATCAATTTTGACTTTGTTTTCTAATATTATCGATGCTTTTCGTACACCGCTTGTGGTATTTCTTCGAGATAGCCATTCCAAAATGCTAAATAACAGAAAAGTTAATTTCTCCCATCTTATCTGTCACTTTGTTTGAGCGCAAGTCCCCTATTACAGTTTTCATTTACTCTATTTTACTCTATTTCTTTTTTGAGTAAAACTCCAGTTTTCAAAATTGACGAGGTTTATTTAGGGTATTTTACTGATGCTATCTAACAATAAATAGGGGTAGTTTATATAATATACAATCTGTGTGATCTGGAACTAGTCATTGGTGTGATCTAGGTAGTAATAAATTTTCTATTTTAGAAAAATATCACCCAGAAAAACTGTCAGTGAATAGTTTTTTTATCCAGTAATTATATTTACTTCTATGTAATTTAACTGAGTTATAATCTTATATTTTTTAAGCATTAATTCAGAGAAAATATCTTATGAAAAATCTTTTGACTTATATAAATTTACCAGAAAGTATCCTATTTTTGCCCTTTCCTCGTTGCCGTTTTTTGTCAAGCGTATAAAAACATTAGAAAAAGGTTATTTAAGCAGTTAGTATAATCACTTAATCAAAAAATTGGGATCATCCCAATTTAAACTTTGATTTGATTACTATTAATTTTGCTATGTTAGTTTTTGCTATGTTAGTTATTTATAAAATTTAGATTTTTTGCATAGGCTTATTAAACAAAAAAAATGTTAGCCTATCATCTTCCCGCTTGTCTTAATTAAGTATGAAATAAGAACTGACAACACTTTTAAGCTCAATCATTTCATACCAAACTTTCAAAGTTTGAGGATCTAAATTACACAATAAATTACACAGTCAATCAATTATTCTCAACTCAACTTTTATTTGTAAGACTACAAGAATATACTTATGCCTTCTAATCCTAACGTTACTTTATCTCAACCCCAAGACCCCTTCATTGGCGAAAGCTTTGACTTTAACATTAGTTTTGATAACGATGGAAATGCTACTGGTTTTGGTCCTTTTGTAGTTTTGTTTTTGGACAAAACTGGTACAGATGGTAGTGGTGCAGCAATTGATGATGGTTTAACCTTTAATAGCGCGTCATACTTAGGTAGCCCGATAACAACTACAGAAATTGACTTAAGTGGTAGCACAACAGAAACAATTACAGTTCATGGAGGAGACTATGATGTTACTGTACCTGCGGAATTTGAGGCAGGAGATAGTTTAGTTGTTTTTGAGCTTCCTTTTGGTAGTTTTGTTGAGAGTCAACCAGAAGCTAACATTAGCGTTACAGTTGATAGTAGCGACTTAGCCGATCTCAATCAACCACTAAACATTGAAACTCAGGGAGGGTTCATTTTTGGCGATAGTCAGACGGGAACTCCTGGTACAGATACTATTATTGGCAATACTCAGACTGCTTCGGTTGAACCCCAATTAGTCACCCTAGAAAAAAGATATTTAGGACCTGAAGACGAAACAGCAACAGGGCCTAACTTTACTCAACAATATGAAGTTGTTGTTAATATCGCTCCTGGACAGACTATTACCGATCTTGATGTTACTGACATTCTGCCCGATACAATGCAGTTTGTGGATGTAGTATCTATTGTTGATGCTGATGGTAATGCGATCGCTCCTGCCAGAATTAACAATGATCCCAGCTATTTTATTACCCCTGATGATGGTGGATTAGACTCCATCGGTACTCCTGAAAACGATATCGGTGGCGATGGACAGCCTACCGTTGGCGGTACTGTATCGAGAAGAATTGATTCTGTTGAAGGTACGGGTAGCAGAGATGTGGTGATGACCATCGAATTCTTTGTACCGCGCTTAGACGTTGATGGCGATGTAATCATTAATGCAAATACTGGCGATGATATCTTCGATCAAAATCAATCTGAGTTGGGCAACAATGCTGGGGATGGTAATAGTTGGATTCCGATTGATTCTCCTAGAGATGACAATGCTGAAGTTTACATTCCCCCCACTATTAATGATGCTACTCCAGACCCTACAGATCCCGCCGATACAGGAGGTCAAACTGATACAGGTTTTACTGGATATAGTAGTGATGATGATGGTGGGGATGAATTTAATAACCCTGATGAGATATTAGAAGAGCAATCTATTGCAATCCAAAAAAATGTTACTAATTTCAGTAATCCAGGAGAAGATTTTACACCTGGAACTGTTCTAGAGTATACTCTGGAGTTTCAAGTTTCTGACTACTTTGCCTTTGAAGATGTTTCTGTAGAAGATATCTTTTCTGATGGTCAAAGGTTTGATGATTCATTTATACCTACCCTGAGTTTTAATGAGCATGGTAACAATGACTCAGGAATGGAGTTTAGTTTCACTGGCTATAACCAAGTTGGGAATACTGGTACTGGCGGAGAAAGTAATAATAATGCGACTGATTTCTTAGTTATTGATGAAACCGATATTGGTAATAACATTGGTGGCGGCAATAATGTTGAGGATGGCACTCAAGGTAGAACTAAATTAACTTTTAAAGTTTCAGATTTACTAAATTCTACTAATGCTACCACTGGACAAGATAATCAGTTAGTTGGTGGTGGTGTTCCTGATGGTGGTTTTAACGATGGTGGTGCGACTTTAAATAATAATCCTCCTTTAAATACAGGGTTTGGTGGTACAACTGGTACGATTAAATTCCGTACTATTGTTCAAGATACATATTCTGATAACTATCCTTCAGGAGATCCTTCAGTTGATTCGGAAGATGTTCTAAGTAATAATGCCACCATCGATGGTGCTGTTCTAAATGTCGATAATCTGACAGCTAATGGAAACCGAGAAGACGACGACACCAGTGAAAGCTTAAGAATTGCATCAGGAAGTCTACATAAAAGTATCTATGCGATCAATGGAGATGTTTTTACAGGAGCAGATACTGATATAGAACCCAGTGATGGCGTACTTGGCTATACATCGGGTATTGAAGTCGATCCTGGTGATGAAATTACTTATCGTTTAACTTATGATTTACCAGTTAGTGATGTTGAGCAGTTAAAAATAGAAGACTTTTTTCCCATTCCCGCTTATGACGTTGATGAGCTTGATGGTTTAGTTCTCGATACTAGTCTGACAAATCTAAGTGCAGTACCAGCAGCAGGAACTAGTAAATTTGGACCTGCGTATAATTTTGATAAAGATCCTAATCTCTTTAATTTGTCTTTCGATGCTAACGCCAATAGTTTCTTATACGATTTTGGCAATTATGACGAGCCTACTAACCAACGAGCAATCATAGACATCTTAGTTACCGCCACTATACAGGATGAACCTGTTGCTGATGGTTTATTATTTACTAATCAAGTAAATCAGTCCCAGCAAAATACTTTTAATGAACCAATCGATAAAGATGCGATCGTTCAAATTAATCTCCGCCAGCCAGATGTTGGGATAACTAAAGAGGTAGTTGGGAATAGTACTGATCTCGAAGCAGGAGATATTGTTTCTTTTCAAATTACTTTAGAGAATACAGGAAGCAGTGAGAAAGGTGCGTTTGATGCCACAATTCAAGATAATCTTCCGACTGGCTTTAAAATTCCTGCTAGTGGGATTAATCTTGATATTAAGTATGGTGATGGAACTACTGTTAACTCTAATGACAATAGTTTAACCTTTTCAAGTTCTGCAAATGATACAGACGGTATTGAAATTCAGCTAAATGATGATCCTGGTGCTACTGGAAGTCCCACCGATGACCTGGGTGCTATTGAAGGTGTCAATAGTACAGATAAAAACACTGTTATTATTACTTACGACTTAGAGGTAACAGACTCTCTATCTAGTGTTTATACAGGTAACTCTAGCACGATTGAAAATACTGCAACTGTTACTTATTCTAATACAGAAGTCAATTCTGAAGGTGGAGAATCTCAGTCTTTCCCTGAAAAAACAGATTCGGCAACGGTAGAAGTAGCTAAACCAGAAATTGAGAAAGCGTTTATTACTACTTCTGAACCTTCTACTGAAGATACAACCACTACCAATAGTGTTAATGATGTAGCAATTGGGGAGGTTGTTCGTTATCGTCTGATTGCTGAATTACCTGAAGGTCAAACTGAAAATTTAATTTTACGGGATAATCTACCTGATGGCTTGACCTTTTTGAATGATGGTACTGCACAGTACGCATTTCTTTCTGATACAACTTTTATTATTGATGAACCTAGTGGCTCGACTATAGATTTAAAAGGTGGATTAGGAATAGTACCAGTCAACGCAAGTGTAGGACCCGATGCTGTTAGTAGTTTAATTAACTTTAACGCTTTAGGAGATCAGAATGTTGCATCTGATAGTAGTATTACCCAAAATAATGATAACTATCCTTCAGGGGGAGAAGTTTTCTTTAAGTTAGCGAGTCCCAACAATGTAGATCGGGATACTAATAGTGAGTATGTATTAGTCGAATTTAATGTCCTAGTAGATAATAACACTGTCAATAATGTGGGGAGCGATCTCAACAATTCCGCTACCGTATTAAGTAGTGATTCTACTGATACTCTAATCGAACACGATACCTCTAATTCTATTCCTGTCAATGTTGTAGAACCTAATATTACTGTTGATAAACAAGTTGAAGATCCAGATAATCCAGGTTCTTTTATTGATACCACTACAGCTTCATTTGTTCAAGCAGACACAGGAGACGATGTAACCTTCCAAGTTACCTTCAATAATGCCAACGGAGATAATAATACCACTGCTTTCGATGTTGTATTTACAGACTCACTTCCTGCTGGTTTAAACCTCACCTCAATTGATAGTATTACAGTCAATGATGGTAATGGTGCTACTGGAAGTGCCACTGTTGGTGGAAATACAACTATTGGCGATGTAATTATTCAAGATAACTCTGATATCAGTACTGAAAATATCCGTCTTGAAATAGACCAAATGCCGAAAAATGCTGAGATTACTATTACCTACTCAGCTAATATCACTTCGTTGGTTAATCCAGAACAATTAATTGTCAATACGGCTGATGTTGAATACACCAGCTTACCTATAGATGGTACTCCTAATAGCAGTACTGACAATGAGACAGGTTCAGATACTCCCCAACTTGGTAGTGTCAATTCAGGAGATCCTACAGGAGAAAGAAATGGCAACGGTACAGCAGCAAATAACTATACCAATACCGATGATGGTCACGTAAAAGCACCTCCCATTGAGCCAACAAAAAGTATTGTTACTACTTCTGAAATCTCCACAGAAGAAACTGACGATGGTATTAGCAATCCTCGTGATGTAACTATTGGGGAAGTAGTACGTTATCGCTTACAAGCCGATATTCCAGAAGGTAATATTCCTGACTTTCAAATTCAAGATTTACTACCTGATGGTATGCGCTACCTTAACGATGGCACTACCAATATTAGTTTCGTCAGTGACGGAGGTGTTTCTTCTACTAATAGAAGCTACAGTGGAAATCTTAATACTGCAGCTGCATCTAATGGGACATTACCAGCAGATGCTATTTCTGGAGATGGTGCTAACAGCACTTTCGATTCTGGTGAAGATCCTATATTTGATTTAGGTGACATTGCTAATATAGATCAGGATTCTAGCACTGAATCAGTAATTATCGAATTCAACGCCATAGTAGAGAACATCACAACAAACCAAGATGGCACAATTGATCAATGAAGTAGCAGTGGCAGATAATCTTGTCGTTACTTACAATGCTGACATTATCAACACCATTGACCCAGACTACAGCTTTGATAACACCACCAATGTTACTTATGGCACATTACCAGGAGAAGGAACAACATCTAATC
>JASJDX010000431.1 GCA_030064975.1 Pleurocapsa sp. MO_192.B19 | reverse complement strand
CAAAATACCACCTTCCCGCCCCGACTTCTTGTCGAAATATGCGCGCTGGAAGGTGTCCTGGAGGGACATTTGCGTGAAACTTTTCCCATAGATAATCATAAGTCATCCACTGTTCTGGACGCCATCCCAATTTATAACCTAAAGATTCTATAGATTTTCCCAAATTTTGGTATTCTTGATTCTGAATGCTAAAACCAAAGCGATCGTTACTATAACGTTGCCAAAGAGAGTTGATGCTCTTCAAGTCGTTACAGGGGAAATTTCTGATAGAGTCTTTGTTTAAATTACCTCCCTCGGTAGCTTCGAGCATAACATTGTATGTTTCAAGATCTGCTTCTTTCCATTTTTTGGCTTCTAAGTAATTGCGTAATTGAGTGTAGTCAATTCCCTTGTCGCTTTTTAATTCAACTTGTCGATCATTTTCTGCGATCGCATTTTCAGATTTGCTTTGTGCTTCCCTCCTTCTATCTTCAGCAAGTTGTGTTTCAGCCTGACCTTGCTGACACTGATTCAGCAGAGTTTTTGCTTCTGCGTGTAAGTCTGAATAATCTTTAAGAAATGTTTGGGCTTGCTGTATACATTCTTGATATTCTTCGTCTATATTCAGCATCTCGATTTGCTTTAAAGCTCCTTGCGCTTGAAAGTAAGACTGCATCTGGGTCATGTAATTATAACCAGCAAATATACCGACAAGCACAAAAGCAATCCCTGCTCCGATCGACAGTCGATATTTATTAAGATGAACAAAGATATTCGCTTGGCTTAACTCTAAATCCTTTTCTGTATCTTGGTGTTTAACGTCTAAAGACTCTTTCGTCTTTGGCAGATTCGGCTTAAAAGCTACTTCTGGAGTTACCTGTTTAGTGTCGGGAGTCGATTGGATGGGTGTATAGTAATGTGCTAGAGGTTCGAGTGCTTCTAGTATTTCAGTCGCAGACTGATAACGCTTTTTGAAGTCGTAGCGTACCATTTTGCTGAGGATAGCAGCTAGCTCATCACTAACCTCTGCTCGATCTTGCCAAATGATTTCATCGTCGGTATCTTTCTGCAATTGAAGGGGATGTATCCCTGTAAGAGCTTGTATACCAATCGCTCCTAGTGCATAAATATCGCTGTTTAAGCGTGGTTCGCCTTGTTCTTGCTCTGTTGGTATGTATCCTTGAGTACCGATAGAGATCGTCTTTTGACTTAGCGGTTCATGAGATGTAATGCTCGGATTGCGAACTTGCTTTACTGCCCCGAAGTCAATCAATACCAATCGACCATCTTTGTGTCTTCTAATCAAGTTGTTTGGCTTGATATCGCGGTGAATAACCCCGTAGCTATGAACAAATTGCAGAATCTGCAAGACATCTTCTAGCATCTGAATAACTTTGTTTTCAGTCCAGCATTGACCTCGTGGCAGTTCCGTACCGAGGGTATGACCTTCAATAAACTCTTGTACTAAGTAGAATTTTCTATCTTCTTCAAAGTAAGCCAAAAGTCGGGGAATCTGGTCATATTGACCTAGACTTTCGAGAATTTCTGCTTCTTTGTTAAACAGACGTCTAGCAATGGATAAAAAGGTAGTATCGTTACTAGCAGGTCTGAGGTATTTGACAGCACATTTAGGATGACCAGGGCGATGAAGATCTTTCGCAATGTAGGTTTTAGCAAATCCTCCTTTTCCCAAAGTTTGGAGAACTAGATAGTGTCCGCCTAGTAATTGATTTAACATTGCCTAATTTCTTCGAGTTTCAACAAAATCTCGTACATAATACTTACTACTTTAGTAGTTTTTAGACTTACTCGATCGCTATTCGGATTATACTAAATTAGTATTATTTGTTCATGAGCATCTCGATCGAGCTTGAGTTGATCGCCATTAACTAGAGGATATCCATCCTTAGGGTCAATACAGATATCTTTATCAATCCATAATCCATTGCGACTGCTTTTCCTGTTGATCGATTTCGCTCCACCTTGATTATGTTCGATGCTACGGGCATAAATCGATTGTAGAAAGATTTAAATCCTCTTTAAAAACTATTTAAAATAACCTAATTACTTATCCCACACTTTTCTGATGTGCCACCTAAGATATCATTCTTGCTCTCCAATTAGGATTGATAGACGATTTCCAAGCAAGACTAAATGGTTTTGAAATTAAATTTAAATCAAATTTAAATTCTATTTAAATCTGGTTTTATTCTAAGATTAGCGGAAGAAATCTGTCTAAATGGAGCTAATTACCATGGTTCAATTTTCCAATCAAAACACAATGACTAATCACAATAAAACAGTCGGAAATACGATCAGGTACGAATTAAAAGTTTGTAAGCCAGATGACAATTTAGAGATTACCAAGCCAAATGTTACTCAAGATACTATCTATCTCAAAGAGCTTCTCCAGCAAAAACAAGACCAAAAACAGATTAATATCGGCAGGCTCGGCAATAACGATATAGTCTTGCCAGATCCTCAAAAAAATATCTCCAAAAAACATTGCTTTCTTAAATTTGATGATTATGATTGGTGGATTGTCGATGAAAGAAGTACTAATGGAACTTTTGTAATTTGCCAAGAACAAGACCCCATAGATGTACGTTTGGAACCAGATTGTCAACTTGCTTTAAGTGATAAAGATACAATTCTGATTCCGTATAAATTCGAGCAGGATCGACCTTACTATTGGAAATTTGTGTTTTACGACCCCGAAGTAACTAACTTTGAAGATAATTTTAATTTGTTTCAACCTACAGCCAAACTGGGCTATAGCTTAAGTCAGGAAAAGCTATTTAATTTAACTACTAATAGTAAAGAGGAAGTTAAACTAAGCCCAAAACAACGCAAGTTCATTCATTACATGGTCTTTCAAAATCAAGAGAATAATAATCAGCCTATAGTCTGTAGTTATGAAGAACTAATCGAAGCAATTTGGGAAGATACGTTCAATCATTCTAAAAATGACGTGACTTTGTTAGCTTGGTATATAAGACAAAAAATTGAGGCTGATTCTGGCGAACCTCAATTTCTCCATACAGTACCTGGACGAGGATTTTTATTAGATATTCAAGCTCTCAACTGATAAATAATGCAGAGTTGGCATAAGAGACTGTTTATAAAGAAAATATTAAGCTTATTGTCACAATAAATATTTAAAACACCTGAAGAAATACCTGAATTTTTCCCCTTTTTATTTAGGGCTTGCTAACCGCATAATACCAAGATAAATGATTTGTTTGAGTTTGGAATAGTTCAATTGAAAAATCGAACCAATCTCTGTGTTACTTTTTGTAACAGAGAGATTGAAAACTAAGAGCGTAAGTAAAATTACGATAGAGCGATAACTTAGGGAAATGCAAATAAACGACGAATCTACTACAAGAATTTTTGGTAGTACAAATACTTGGCAAGAAGGGCAAGAAGTTAAAGATAGTTTTTTGAATAAGACCTATCTTATTTTAAGGAAGTTAGGTCAAGGAGGTTTTGGAACTACATACTTAGCTCAAGATGAATCATCAGATGAATTATTTGTTATCAAAACTTCTCTAAATGAAGATAATGATTCTATTATTAAAGAATGGCGCAGTCTCATTGAAGTCAGTCAAAAGTTAACTGACTACGAACATATTGTTAATCATAAAAGTCTATTTAAATTTCAAAATAACTGGTGTATAGCAATGGAATACATCGAGGGAGAAACTTTACAACAATATGTCAAAAGAAAGGGAATCTTATCAGAAGATGAGGCTTTAAATTATATTAGACAAATTGGAAAATCGATTCAATATCTTCATAATTATCATAATCTTTGGCATCGCGATATTAAACCCTCTAATATTATGCTGCGTCAGAATACTTCTCAGGTAGTATTAATTGATTTTGGCACGGCAAGACCTCGTATTACGGGTGTTACTCACACTAGACTGTGTTCTCCTGGTTATGCGCCTTACGAGCAGATTAAAGGGTTAACAGAGCAAATATGTGATGCTACGGATATTTACGCTTTAGCTGCTACTCTATACTATTTACTCACAGCTAAAAGCCCTATAGATGCAGTCAAAAGATACGAAAGTAACGACAAGCTCGAATCACCTCAAGAACATAACCCCCAGATTAGCACTCGCGTCAATTCTGCCATAGTTGAAGGGATGAGTTTGCATTCTCAACATCGTCCCCAGTCAATTGAAGATTGGCTAGAATTATTGCCCAAAAGGAAGCGAAATCTGCCTTCGGTAAATTTCGACGTTGACGAAAAATATTCTTTTACTACGGAAACCTTAAATCGAGGTAAGACTTTTTATTTCAGCCACGATGATGATGGAGAGCCGATTAAACTGGGGGATGGCAGTTATGGCGTAGTTTATCAAGGACATGATGAAGAAAATAATGTCTACGCGCTCAAAATTCTCTATGCTCGTCAAGAATCTTTCGAGCAAAAACCAATAGCCGAAGCGCGTTTTAATGCGGAAATTCAATCATCGAAAGATATTAGAAGAAATTTAGATAATCCCAATCAAAATCACCTTGTTGGGGTGATCAATACCTTAGCAGGGACAAAAGAGTTTCAGAATTCTCCAGTTTACAAAACACTTAATGAGAAATTAAAAAAACAAAAGCTCTCTAACTATGCCCTAGTCATGGAAAAGTTTGAGGGGACTTTAGAAGATTATCTAGAAAAAGGAATTGGTAAATATAAAATTCAAATGCCTGAAGGCTATAATGATGTTTCTTTAGAGCAAAAAGTTTTTAATTCAGCTTCCCAAGCGAAAGTAGAGATAGAGCGAAAAGTTAGCTCGGAGGCGGAGAGAAAAATCTTGAGACAAAAGATTTACGAACTTACTGGCTATGATATTTTAAGAGGAATGGACTTTCCAGAGCGTATCGCAACCATACTGCCTTATCTTCAAGATATTGCTCAAGGACTAAATACTCTCCACAAGGCTAATTATCTACATTTAGATTTAAAACCAGGCAATATTTTTATTAGAGGTTATGGGAAAATTGTCCAAACAGTAATCGGCGATTTAGGATTTTTGGAGCAAGGGGGCTTAGACCCTAAATCTTTATTAGGTAATTATTATAATCTACCATTAGGAACTCGTCATTTCAAGTCTCCCGAACAAAAAGAATTTTATGATATTGCTAATGTTGAAATTAGCTACGATCCAGAAAGAAGACTCGTAATTCGAGAGCCAATTTTTCGAGATTCGATCGTAGAAACAGGAGACTATGTAATTTTTAGTCGCAATCGCCATAAAGCTTATGATATTACTGAGATAGAAATTAGAGAAAATCAGAAAAATTATCCCGTTTATATCACTCTTAATTTAAGTCAAGAAGAGCGCAAATTCTTTAAACCAGGAGACAGAACTCAGGCTCTTTTCTATAAAGTTCAGGGTAAACGTACCGACTTATTTGGCTTTGGCGCGATCGCTTTTTACTTATTAACTTGCGGTCAGTCTCCAGTGCGATTTTACGAAAGTATTCATAGTAGTTATGATACTAGAAATTTGAGTGTTGATAATTTAATCACCTATTACGAACAAGTCTGTAGCTTTCAATCTAGCGAGCCAGAATTAATTAAAATTTTTGAGCCTTTTAAAGATAAAAATTCTACTGAATATGCTCCCATCGCGATAGTAAGGTTAATTCTCAAATGTATGCTATACAAAGCGCAAAATACTTTCTTTTCTGCTTGTGGAACAGATAAAGAGCCTACGGAAATTTTATTGAAAGAGATCATTAACCTGTATCAACCAGAGACGGGAGATCTTCCTCTGTTTAGCTTCAAACAAACGCAAAATTCACTTTATAATCGTTCGATCAAATCCACATCTACATCTATAGAAAAAGATTTTATCGCTCAGCTTAAAATACTCAGATCTTTATCTATAGATAAAGTTCAAATTCGTCTCGAACAAGGATTTTGGTATCTAAATCGTTTAACTAAACTAATTAAAACCCATCTAGAGAATAGCTCAGATTTTTATTTTGCAGAAATTATTCCCTCAAATATTTTCATTAAAAATTCTAAAAACTCTCTCAGACCTGAATCTTTAGAAACTAAATTTGTAGTTTATAAAAATCAACGAGCTTATGAAAATGATTTAAGAAATGATATAGTTCATACTAAAATTAGGATTCGCAACCATCAACAAAATCCTTATATTCCTAGTTATTTTTCTAGTATGCGAAGAGAAATAATCTTAAGATCTGCTCATAATAATCGAGAGTCAAATAAATATTTATTTAACTTTAATTTTTCTGACAAACATGAAAATAGATTATACATTAATGATTGGATTATAATCAAACCTCAAAATCAAATCGAAGATTTATTATTTAAAATCGTCAGTATTGACCTCAAGCAAAAAATCATAGAACTAAAATTTATTGATAAAAAATTTGATAATAATAATGAGCAGCCCACTCAATTTTTTGGTTTAAATCATTATGAATCTCATGAAAATATTTCGCTTAAATGCATCTACTATAAAAACATTAATCCATGTATTTATTACTTGC
>JASJDX010000430.1 GCA_030064975.1 Pleurocapsa sp. MO_192.B19 | reverse complement strand
TCGAATTAATTGAACTAATGGCGCAGTGGATTGGCGGAGAAATTGAACGGAGAAAGTCACGCTCAAAACTAGCCCAAGCTCGCGATGCAGCAGAAGCAGCCAACAAAGCTAAAAGTGAGTTTTTGGCGACAATGAGTCACGAAATTCGTACGCCGATGAATGCGGTAATTGGCATGACTGGGTTATTGCTTAATACTCAGTTAGATTCGCAGCAAAAAGATTTTGTTCAAACAATTCGCAGCAGCGGAGATGCTTTGCTGACTTTAATTAACGATATTCTTGACTTTTCTAAAATAGAAGCAGGAAAACTAGAATTTGAAGCTCAACCCTTTGCCTTAGATCGATGCATTGAATCAGCACTAAATTTAGTTGCACCCAAAGCAGAAGAGAAGAAACTAGAGCTTGCATATCTAATTGAAGCAGATACTCCTAATAGCATTGTGGGTGATGTTACTCGTTTACGGCAGATTTTAGTTAATCTTCTGGGAAATGCCGTTAAATTTACTGAAACAGGAGAAGTTGTTGTTTATATCAAAGCACAAAAGATACAAGCAAATATATCCCCAGAAGACTCGATTATTTTTATAACTAATACTTTTAATGATGCTGATGTCTATCAAATCGAATTTGCGGTAAAAGATACAGGAATTGGTATCAAAAGCGATCGCCTAGATCGTTTGTTTAAATCCTTTAGTCAGGTAGATGCCTCTACTACTCGTCAATATGGTGGCACGGGTTTAGGTTTGGCAATTAGTAAAAAGCTCTCGGAAATGATGGGAGGCAAAATGTGGGTAGAGAGCCAAGAAGGAGTTGGTTCAACTTTTTACTTTACTATTGCGGCTAGGGTTGCTCAAAAAGCAATTGAAGAGAAAACAACAGAAAATCGTTTACTAGGTAAACAACTATTAATTGTGGATGATAACGCCACTAATCGCAAAATTTTGACTCTACAGGCTCAATCTTGGGGAATGACTAGTTATGCAGTGGAGTCAGGAGCAAAAGCCTTAAAATTGATTTTTGAGAAAGCCAAATTAGACTTAGCCATTTTAGATATGCAGATGCCAGAAATGGATGGTTTAACTTTAGCCAGAACTATCCGTCAGCAATCGGGATATCAAGACTTACCCTTAGTAATGTTAAGCTCTTTGGGGAAACAAGAAATTATTCAACAAGCCCAAGATATCAACTTTGCAGCTATTGTAAATAAGCCCATACCTCAATCTCAACTGTATCAAGTTTTGGTTCGGGCGATCACAGGTACCCTAATTAAAGTCAAAAGTACCGATACTTCTTTTATCAATGCTAATTTAGCTGATGAATTACCTTTAAATATTCTGCTAGCAGAAGACATTGTCGTAAATCAAAAAGTAGCCTTGCTAATTTTGAAGCAAATGGGTTATCGTGCCGATGTTGCCAACAATGGTATAGAGGTATTAGCAGCATTGCGCCGTCAACCCTATGATGTAGTACTTATGGACATGCAAATGCCTGAGATGGATGGATTAACTGCTACTAGGCTGATTTATGAACAATTTAACTCTGAATCTCGCCCCCGTATCATTGCTATGACTGCTAATGCTATGACAGGCGATCGCGAAAAATGTCTCGCGGCAGGTATGGATGATTACGTCAGCAAACCAATCCGAGTTGAAGAATTAAAAGAAGCCCTAGTCAGATGTAAATCTGTTTCGACTGAGAAGGAATTGGGAAATAAGGAGACTGCAAATATTACGGCAATTGATTTTTCAGTTTTAGAATCTATTTGTGAAATGGCAGGAGACGAGGCTAGTTTACTCGTAGAGGAAATGATTACCAGCTATCTTGATGATACCGAAACTAGATTACAGGCGATCGCCAACGCAATTACAGAAGCCGACGCCGAAACTATTCATCAAGCAGCCCACAGTATGAAGTCTAGTAGTGCCAATTTAGGTGCAGTCAATCTAGCCCAACTATGCGAAGAGTTAGAACAATTAGGTAGAAATAAAACTATTGATAATACAGAAAATTTATTATCCAGTGCGGTGTCAGAATTTCAACAGGCGAAACAAGAGTTGCGATCGTTTTTGACCAGAAGAGTTCAGAGTTGCTGATTCGGAATTCGGAGTTAGGTTACAAGCCTCTCCCAGAGCGGGAGAAAAGGGTTTGGGAGAGGTACAAGCGGAATTCCCAACAATTTCAACTCCGAACTAGAGCGAAGCGAGTTTAACCAAAACTAGTGGGATACAAGCCCCGTCCTTTGAGGACGGCTTTATTGGTTAATAATATGTCAAATCTTTATAGATCAATGCTTTTGGCAATAGTATAATTGTAGGCATGAAAGCCAGATATCAATATCGCATTTATCCCAAATCCCATCAGCTCGAACCATTGGCAAAAGCCTTTGGTTGTGCCCGTGTGGTCTGGAATGATGCCTTATGGGTGTACAAAAACGCTTTCAGGAATGGCGAGCCAAGACCTAAAGATGTAGACAAGCTAGTTATTACTCGAGCCAAGAAAACCGAGTCCAGGGCATGGCTATGTGAAGTCTCGAACATTGTGTTGCAGCAATCATTTCGGGATTTACAGCAAGCATGGAATAACTATTTTTCTAGTCTCAAAGGAACTAGAAGAGGCAAATCTGTAGGTAAACCCAAGCTGAAGAAGAAGACTTCGAGGCAATCAATAAGGTGGAGAAAAGGTGGTTTTTCTGTTCATTCATGTTCGCTTAAGCTAGCTAAGATTGGTCATGTGCCAATGGTTGTATCTCGACCATTACCCAGCCAGCCAAGCAGTGTAACTATCATTAAAGATACAACTGGTAGATACTTTGCTTCGTTTGTAGTTGATGTTCCAGAAAAAAATGCGCCATTAACAGATAACAGTTGTGGTATCGATTTAGGACTTACTCATTTTGCCATTCTCAGTACTGGTGAGAAGATAGGAAATCCTTGTCTGCACAAAAAGATGCTGCGGAAAATCAAAAAGGCTAACCGCAGATTGAGTAAAGCCAAGAAAGAATCTAATCGGCGGAAAAAACGGCAACTGAGACTGGCGAAATTACACGCCAAAGTCAAACAGCAAAGAACAGATTTTCTACACAAGTTAACTACTAGGCTAGTAGGCGAAAACCAAGCACTAGCGATAGAAGACTTAAACGTGGCTGGCTTGGTGAAAAACAGAAAGCTTTCTCGCGCTATTTCAGACGCGGGGTGGGCTAAGTTCAAGATCATGCTAGTTGCTAAATGCGATAAGTACGGCAGAGATTTAACCATCGTAGATAGGTGGTATCCTTCTTCTCAGGTTTGCTCTTGCTGTGGCAAATCTGGAGGTAGAAAAGAATTAGATGTCCGCGAGTGGGAGTGTTTGTTTTGCAACACAGTCCACGACCGAGACGAAAATGCAGCCAAAAACCTGAATAGATGGGCGGATGGGCAATCCGACCAATATAAAAACGAACGTGGAGCCAGTGTCAGTCTGCCAGTGGTAGCAGTTGGCGATGAAGCGTTAACCACCCCTAGACAATTAACTTTGTTTTAGGGAATCTCCGTCCTTGAGTGAAACGGAGGACGGAGAGGATGTCAAAACTATGAATTAATTCTAAAAATCTACTAAACCATAGCGGTTTTTCAAAACCCAGAATAAACTTCAGTTGAGAGCAAAAGACTAAATATTTTCCCTGAAACAAACAAGATTGAATTATTGCCCAAAATGTCACCAAGCTCAATTTGCTGTAACTATTTCCAGTGCAAGTTTTTCAACATTAATTTATGCTTTTTACCCAGCTTGGTGATCATAATTTATTTTACTCTTGGACAGACAGCGATCGCTGCACCAGAAAATTTTAATCCCGAATTAAAATCTTCATTTGATACAAACAGTAATTCCCCTGTCTATAGCAATGATCTTGAAGAAAACTCAACTGAATCTATACCCAAAGTTGTTTCTCAACCTGTAATACCTAAATCTAATACATCGGCAGCTAAAACAAAAATTCCTTTACCTTCACCCACTTTAACCAACGAATCATCGATCACTTCTGGTACAGCAGATATAGAACTCAAAACTAAACCAGATACTAATAAAAACTCTGGTTCATCTACGCTGAAAGTAGATAATCTAACATTTGATTTTCAGCTAGATTTTGATAATTTTGGACAGACAAATCAATTAACTGAAGAAACTATTGCTTTTAATTTATACAACCAATCTTTTATTTTAAAAACAGGAATAAATTTTTTTGAACAAGACGATGTTGAAAAAGTTGATAATATCCCTTTGTATTTATCTTGGTTAACCAAGCTCAGAAATATTGATTTAACTTTGACTGGTGGTGTAGATTTCTTTGATCGTTTAGCTGCCTTACCGACAGTTACTTTAAAAGCCAGTTCCCCTTTATTTAGTAGCGTTACTCCTGATGGTAAATTAAAATCCTTATTTGTATTATCAGGACAAGCTCAATATCAAGCTTACAAATTTAACGCAGAAACTTTAGCCAATAAGATAGATTTCTGGCGTTTTACTCCTAGTGTTTACTGGCAAATTCAACCCAATCTTAGTTTATTTACTTTAGGGCAATATGGCATATTTAATGATGGAAATCGAGAGTTTCAGTCTTTTAGTCGGTTGGAAAGAAAATTAGGTTCATTTTCTTTAGCTGCAAATTTGTTTACCTGGAGTTTTGAACAGGATTTAAGCGATGAAAGTGGCTATTTTTCTCCTCCGGATTTCTTGGTATATAACGCCGAACTTGGCTGGCAAGGAAAAATGTTTGATGAAACCTTAGACTGCAAACTATCCTTAGCTTTTGGTAAGCAGAGCGTTAATAATGTAACGGATAACGCCTGGACTTATAAAGCCTTGTGTGGAGCGCAGCTATTATCAAATGTAGAACTAGATTTAGGCTATACCTATTCTAATGTTCGCGATCGCAGTACAGGAGATACTAGTTTTAGTAATCAGACTATCAAAGGTACATTAAACATTGAATTATAGAAGTTGGTGTATTTTTTGTTAGGGCGATCGCATTAAGGCATAGTTTCTATTCGTTTTGTACCATCAATAGAAATATAAAGGACTCGGTTTATCATATCTTTTCCAGCATCAAGCTCTTGCTGAATAATTTTGACTACTTCTTGCATAATTTTAATCTGCTCCTCACGCAGTAAATCCCCTTCCTGTACGAACACGATTCCTGCATGGACTTCCGAAGCCTTGGCAAATTTCTTGAAGTCGCCAACATTTGCTGTCACTAAAATGCGATCTTCATTAAACGCATAATCCAATACTTGGCGATCGCTGATACCTAATAATCCTCTATCTCTTATGGCTATAGCATCGATTAAAAATTGTTCGCACAAATAACGAGCAACGCGGGGAAAAAGATCTTCATCGATAAAAAACTTCATCCTTTCTTTGGTCTGCCCATCACAGGATATGCTTTGACATAGAGAGGAGCAAATTTAAGATCTAGATCGGATAGATAGGGATAATCTTCTCGAACTTCTTGGAGAGATTCACCGCGATCGATTATCTTGCCAATATGCTGCACGGATAAACGAGAATTTGGAAAAACCGTTTGACCTCCCATAATCTTAGGATCGCTTACTAGATTGCTTTTCCATTGATTGAATTGCAAAATCAAATCGGACAACTCGCGATCGATACTATTGAGTTGCAAGACAAAGAATTTGGCAAATTCCACGGTAGATGCTTGTTCTTCCATTGCTTTGACTAGAAGCTGATACAAGGCTGTTCGATATTTAACGGAAAATTCAAAATCAATTTCTTTGAGCGCACGTAAATAGATTAGTGCTGCAAAAGAAAGACGCGGAGCATTATTGACGGGTTGAATAACTTTGTATTCTATTTCTTTATAAACTCGCTTAGGCGGTAAGTAAGCAAAGGCTGCTGCTTCGTTGGGGGTAAATACGGCTTCCATGTTATTTTAATTTTTCCCTCTCTAGGGAATATTTTAACATAACGATAAGTTTTGTTTTTATTTAATGTAGATAAAAAATTTCAACAGTTAACATGGTGAACGGTAAAAAATATCACAGTCCATTGTTTCACGATGTCTGATAGCTACGACTTAACTAAACTAGATCCAAATACTTTTGAACATCTAGTCAATCTTCTTGCTATGAAGGTTTTGGGTGCAGGACATACTGGGTTTGGGCCAGGTTCGGATGGTGGAAGAGATGGTTATATGGAAATTATTTAGCAATTTTTATCAGGTAATAAAAAGACGAGAAGCCAACAGAAATTTACCAGATAAAAAGCTAGCTAACCTACTAAGAGAACAAGACCAACTACTTAAAACAGTTCATAATCGCCTTGGATTTATCTTGCACGCTAAAGCTGAATCTAGTAAGGGGGCAAGGACAAAGTTAGATAAGAATGAATTCCAGAATTTGGTGAAGAATTCAGTCGAACAGATGGTTGAGACTGAAGTAGTACTCTAACAAGTTTGAATTGAGGGGTAAATCTTCTGACTCCGAACTCCGAACTCCGAATTTCGAACTTTTTTGAGCATCCATCAT
>JASJDX010000026.1 GCA_030064975.1 Pleurocapsa sp. MO_192.B19 | reverse complement strand
ATTTTTTACCGTACAGTTACGAGGAATGGCAGAGACTATCAACAGGCTTATTATCACTGGCGAGAGAACGGGAAACAAAGAACTAAATACATCCCCAAGAAGCTACTAGATAAGGTAAAACAAGCTGAATCTAGAAAATTGCCAGTTGAAGACATTTTGGTTTTACTAGTGGGTACGGATAAATGTTCTAGCAAAAAGTCCGACACTTCTATCATCTCGACCGATGAAAAAGTGATAGACACTTTGGATAAATGTTCTAGCAAAACTATACCCACTAGTAAAAAACGCAGAGATAAAGGTAAGGGTAGCGGTTGGATTCAATGTAAACCTATAAAGCGGAGTGGTAAGGAGTACAAGCAGTATTGGTATAACTATGAGGAATGGCGGGAGGGCGATCGCCTAATTAAAAAGTCTCGTTACATCCCCAAGAATAAGGTCTCAAAAGTGGAGAGAATGAATAATGAGAAAGCCCCAGTAGATCAGATACTGAAAGTTTTACAGAACAAATCAAAGAGGAGTAAGTGAAGATGGCTGGAAAAGAAATTGCCGACATCCTGAAAATAGTAGAATTCCTCAAAAATGGGTTGGCAGGTGTTTGTCTGTTTTTGGTAGCGTATAACCTTTTGCAGTTGTTCCTAGGAAAAGGTAGTAGGAGAGAGATTATACATGCTTTTCTCTGGGCAGTGTTAGCTTCGGTAGTTGTGATGCTAAGTGACTTGGGCAAGAAAGTATGGGGGAAATTGGAACCTCAGGTTATTGATGCAATGGCCAAGGGAGTTAGAAGTTCTTGGTTAAGTAGACCACGAGGGTTTAAAAAACGCTATTACGAACATTTAATCTACAAGTATAGAAGTTATCGGACTCAAGGACTGAAGACGAAAGGGCCATTTAGTCTAGATTTAGAAAAAATATTTGTCCCATTAAGGTTGCTGCCAGAGAGTGCATCAAAAATATCATCGGCGTTAATTCAAAGACAAACAAAGGAAGGAAAGCTAGAACTATGGAATTTACTAGAAAAAAGGTTACCAGAAGATTTAGTTTTTAAGCCAATAGTAATTATTGGTGCTCCAGGAACAGGAAAAACTACATTAATGGAGCATGTATCTTTAACTTTTGCACAGGAAGCACAGGGAGCAAATATTCTTAAGTTAATGCCAATTTTGATATATCTACGTAATGAAAGAGAAAAAATAGCAGAAGATATCTCATTAAGTTTGGCAAAACTAATTGTAGAAGATGAGGAAATTAAAGGTTTAGATTTAACTGAAGCATGGTTTGAAGATCAACTTAGTAATCATCAATGTTTAGTAATGTTAGATGGTTTAGATGAAGTTGCTGATGAACAACAACGTAAAAAAGTACGGGATTGGGTAGAGAGACAAATAATAGATTATCCAAAAGCTAAATTTATTGTTACCTCGCGACCTCCTGGATATGAGAGTGCGCCCTTAGAAGGGGTGGATGTATTAGAAGTTTTGCCATTTACATGGAAACAGGTAGAAGAGTTTATTGAGAATTGGTATTTACAAAATGAAATAAGGTTTCAGAGAAAAGACGATTGGGGGGTTCGGCGAGAAGCAAAATATAAATCTCAAGATTTAATAGAGCGTATACAGCAGAGTGTACCGATTGTTGCTATGGCAACTAATCCGTTGTTACTAACGATGATTGCCGTAGTACATGATAACCGAGGTGCATTGCCTGGTAGACGAGTAGAGTTATATGGTGAAATTTGTGATGTATTGTTAGGGCGGAGACAAGAAGCTAAGGGAATTCCCGATCGCCTGACTCCAGCTCAAAAACAATCAATACTGCAAGTATTAGCCCTAGAGCTAATGAAAGGAAAAACGCGGGAATTTAAGGTAGCATCGGGAGTTGACATAATCCGTAACAAATTACTGAAGATAGCAGATAGAGAAATAAGCCCCTCGGATTTTCTGAAGCTGATTCGAGAAGTATCAGCATTGTTGGTAGAGACGAAGCAGGGTATTTTGGAGTTTGCCCATAAGAGTTTTCAAGAATATTTAGCAGCAGTTCAAATTAAAGAGGATAGTCAAGAAAATATCTTAACGAGTAACATTGATGATTCGTGGTGGGACGAAACCATAAGACTTTATGCAGCCCAAAGTGATGCGACCAACTTAATAACGGCTGCTTTAGAAAAAAATACAGTGGGGGCTTTAAAACTAGCTCTAGATTGTGCTGAAGAAGGATTGAGCGTCGATACAGATGTTCGCCAACAACTTAAGGATAAACTAGAAGCGGGATTAGAATCTTCAGATAGAGAAATTTTTAACTTAGCAGCCGAAGTAATGCTAGCGAGGCGTTTGAGTCAATTCATGCGAATTGATGAAAATCGAGAAATTGATCCTAAATATATTAGTTGCGCGGAATATCAACTGTTTCTTGACGAGTCGAAGAGAGGAGAACGCTTCCCATCGGGAAATGCGAAAAAGCCAATAACCGTAACGAGCTGGAGGGAGGCTCTGAACTTTGGTGGATGGTTGACTGACAAGATGAATTCAAATCTGGGAGAGCAAGAGGGACAGAAAGAGAAATATTATTATAGATTACCGACTAGTGCTGAAGTTCAAGATGATCCAGCTAAAGAGCATCAAGAACTAAAATGCTGGAGTATGGGAGAAAACAGTGTTACCGAGTTAGCTATTCGCCTAATTAGAACCAAGTCTCCTGCTTTGTACGAGTTTGAGGTAGTTACAGTTGGTTCTAATGGACAGGAGACTCAAAAAGAGCGTTGCTACGCCCAATATATTACTGAAAATCTAACAAGTAACATCTCCTTGGAGATGGTTTATGTACCTGGTGGCAGTTTCATGATGGGTGCGCCAGAAAAAGAATTAGAAAGTAGCGACTGGGAAAAACCACAACATCAAGTTACTGTCCCTAGCTTCTACATGGGACGTTATCCCATTACTCAAGCTCAATGGAAAGCAGTAGCTGGCTGGGAGCAAATAGAAAGAGAATTAAACTCAGATCCATCCAATTTTCAAGAAGATTACGAAGGCATAGATAGGTGGACTAGACCAGTAGAGCAAGTCTCTTGGGATGATGCCAAAGAGTTTTGCGATCGCCTTTCAAAAAAAACAGGAAGAGAATACAGATTACCTACTGAGGCAGAGTGGGAATATGCGTGCCGTGCAGGGACAGATACACCATTTCACTTTGGAGAGACAATTACCACAGATTTAGCCAATTATCGAGGGACAGATAATGAAAGCATGGGCAGGAAAGGCTCTTATGGTGACGGTCCTCAAGGCGAATACCGTGAGCAAACCACGCCAGTAGGATATTTCAACGTTGCTAATAATTTTGGCTTATACGATATGCACGGAAACGTTTGGGAATGGTGTCAAGATAACTGGCATGATAACTATCAAGGCGCACCAAATGATGGAAGTGCATGGGTTTCAGGAGTTAGTAGTAAAAAAGTAATACACAGTGGTTCATGGGACTTCAATCCTCTTAGCTGCCGTTCAGCGATTCGCTTCAGCAATTCGCGCGCTTTCCGTAGCCTCATTATCGGTTTCCGTGTTGTGTGTGTCGTCCCCAGGACTACATAGCCCTTTGCCCTTTTGCTCTTTTGCACTTTGCTCGGAAAATTTTGGCTTCTATACTACAAATAGTAGATTATATGCTACAAGCTAAAGAAGCTGTCAAAGGTTTAACATTAACACCCGCAGCTTCTAGATGGCGCGATTGCAAAGCAAGTGCGCCGAGGCGCAATCGCGTTTCAATTAAATTGACGAATTCTTAAGCCGCAGTTGATTCCTTATCGTTATCGGGCTTTGGTTCTTTCTTTTTCTTTTCAAAAACTTGTAGTCCTGCACCTTCCAGTTCAACTACTCCATCAGCAGAAATGTTGGCAATCTTTCCTGAAAGCGCACCCACCCACTCGTCATATTCATCCATCTTAGCCACTTGTTTCTTAAGGGTTTTACGGTTAACTTCGGCTTTGACGGTAACGTTGTTTTCTCCTTGAATTTCCACCGTTACTTTCTTACCTTCAGTGGGTAAGTCGGGTTTCTCGCTAAATTTGATGGTGATTTCGGGAATTCTGCCAGTTATCATGATGCTATCGGTAAACTCACGCTCTTTTTTAGGCTACTAGAATTCGCGAAAGATACTTGTAAACTTTAGGTTCATTTAGGAATATTGGTAATTTGAGCGTGGCAACTTTCGTAACTTCTCTCCTGAAAGGCGCCAATCGCGCAGCCCACGCTTTGCGATTGCGCTCCGCGCACTGCCATAAATGGCAATCGCGCTATATATTTATAGTTGTGCATAACCAAAAGTGACATTAAATTCCTCGCACCAAACAGCGACAGAACCATAATCGTTTAAATCTACACCCTCTGGAACTTCATATCTTTGAGTGCCTGTAAAGCTTTCTATTGGTGCAATACTAATATAATCTTCTTCGGCGATACTAGATTCTACAGTTGAATCTTTATGGAGAATTATCTCAAGATCGGGCCCTTCTGAAACCTCAAAGTCATCACTAAATTCAATATATTGTTTTCCGTCTTCTTCAACTATCTTGAAAGTCCCTTCAGTCTTATTACTCGAACCGACAGCAACAAATTGAGCTGAATTTGCAGCAGCACATGGATTAGCCGAAGCGCAGGGGTTAGCCGAAGCACAGGGATTAGCTGCTGCACAGGGGTTAGCTGCTGCACAAGGATTACCAGCGACAATAACGGCTGAATCTGTACTGTTTAATGAAGAGGCGTGAGCACTATTAGAGAACAAAGCAGTACCGCCAACAGTTAGAATCGAAGCAGCAGCAAGAGTAGCAATATATTTAAGTTTCATGGTTTTGGTGAGTTATATGTTGTATTCGCTTAACACTTACTATCTAACTCAATCAAACTGAATTTTATCTGAACTTCTGATTTGTTTTAGCTAAAATCTTCCAGACTCCTCTTTCAGAAAAGAATTATCATTATTACTTACTGTTATTAGCTCAATCTTCAACATCTTTCAATACATCATCCAAAACCATTCTTATAATATCCGCCTTACTCCTACCAGTCTTCGCAGACAAAATCGATAACTTACGGTGTACTGATTCTCTTAAATCTTACATCCTTAATTTCTAACCTTTCCTTTAACCTGGTATATCGCTGCTGTTGTTTAACTTGTTTCACAGCGATCGCAATAGCCTTTTCCGAACCAACAATCAACGCCAATTTCTTACTCCTAGTCAGTCCCGTATAAAACAGATTCCGAGAAAGCATAACGTAGTGAGAAGTATATAGAGGAAGGATAACAACGGGATACTCAGATCCCTGACTTTTATGAATGCTTGTAGCCCAAGCTAGAGTAATTTCATTCAAATCGGCATAGTCATAGGTTACATCTCGACCATCAAAATCGATAGTGACTTCTTTTTCGGTTTGATCAATTGCCCTAACTATTCCCAAGTCACCATTAAATACTTCTTTGTTGTAGTCATTCTTTAGCTGCATCACTCTATCCCCAATCCTTAAAATACTATCTCCCCTGGTTAATTGGGCTTTTTCTTCAGCAGCAGGATTGATCAATTGTTGGAGTACCTTATTTAAATTACGAGTTCCAATTAAACCCCTAGTCATGGGACATAACACCTGTACGTCAGTAGCAGGATTGAAACCAGCGTGGGGAATATAATGCTCGATTAGCTCACAGATGGTTTGTACTCCGTGTTCTGCTTCAGTACCTCCAGAATGCCAGAGACAGTCAGAGGTAGACTTCATACTAATTGGTTCAAGTTGAGGATAATGACCGCGATTGATTTGGTGAGCAGTGGTAATAATGGCACTAGTCGCAGCCTGACGGAAAACTTGAGTCAGACGCACAACGGGAATTTCTTTTGAAGCGATTAAATCTTTGAGGACATTCCCAGGGCCGACAGAAGGTAACTGATCGATATCCCCAACCATTAGCAGCAAGCAATCCTTTGGTATGGCTTTGAGCAGAGAATGAGCCATAAACAAATCCACCATACTAGATTCATCCACTACGATTGCAGAGCAATTGAGTTGATTATCTAAGTTTCGTTTAAAACCCATCTCACTTGGGTCAAATTCTAACAAGCGGTGTAGGGTTTTTGCCTCAATGCCAGTCATTTCAGATAGTCGTTTAGCTGCTCTCCCAGTCGGTGCAGCACAGGCAATCTTTTTGCCCATCGCTTTCCAGAGAGTAACAATAGTACGGACTGTAAAAGTTTTACCTGTTCCTGGTCCTCCAGTCAGAATCATTACTTTTTCTCTAGCTGCTGTTTCTACAGCTATGTATTGTTGAGGTGACAGTTGGATTTTATTTGATGCGGTAAACCTGTTAATCCAACTTCTTACGCGATCGCTATCTACATTAATTTTGGTTTCTAACTTCTGTTGTAATAACTTTGCTAAATGCCTTTCTGAGTGGTAGAAACTTGGTTTGTAATAAAGTACCTCTTCGTCTAATTCCCTGACTAATTGTGCTTCTGTCACCATTTCCGAAAGAATAGCAGCGATCGCACTCTCTTCAGCCTGATGTTCGTCTGTCGTTAATAACTCTTTGGTAAAAGGAACGATTTTAGATTCGGGTAAATAACAATGTCCGTCCTCTGATGCTTTATCCAAGACATGAAGCACTCCCGCCCGATAGCGGAACTTCGACCAAGGCGACACACCAACATTTACCGCAATCTTATCGGCAGTTAAAAACCCAATACCAAAGATATCGATTGCCAGTTGATAGGGATTAGTAGTTACTGTGGCGATCGCTTCTGACCCATACTGCTTGTATATCTTCACTGCATAGGTAGTAGAGACACCATGACCAGAAAGAAAGATCATCACCTCTTTAATTGACTTCTGTTCCTCCCAGGTGCTTTGAATCATGGCAATTCGTTTGCTGGCAATTCCTGGAACTTCTGACAGGCGATGGATCTGATTTTCAATAATCTCTAAAGTATCTAAACCAAAATGCTTAACGATACGTTTGGCTGTGACTGGCCCTACTCCCTTAATCAAACCACTACCTAAATATTTTTCTATCCCCGTCAGCGTAGCGGGTTTAGTCTCTTTGTACTGAACAACTTGAAACTGTGAACCGTATTGGGGGTGTTCTGTCCATTGTCCCTGTAGCTGTAAAGTTTGTCCTGCTTGAATATTGGCAAAACTACCCACCACAGTAATTAACTGCTTGACATTGCCCGTGTTCAACCGCGCAACGGTGTAACCCGATTCGGAGGAATGAAAAGTAATCCTTTCGATAACTCCAGTCAGTGATGATAGTGGAACGGTAGCGGTTGATAAGGTCATGGAACAGTTGTTCTATTATATGACTTAAGAGTTATTGTCTCGGTATTTTTCGACTCCACTGGTTTACTTCCTATAGATGTTTTGGTCAAGGTTGAGTTTATAGAATTAAATTTGTCAACCCCATCAAAGGAAAAATCATGAGTGACTATACTCCTGTAAGTTGCGAACTACACGATCGTCTGGAAGCTACAGCAACACTAAAAAAAGAATGCTCAATAACCTATCTTAATGAAAATAATGAGCCGAGTGAAGTACGGGGTCGAATAGTAGATGTCTATTCCAGTGACGACGGAGAATGGTGTAAGATGACCGATGATACCGTGATTCGTCTCGATCGGATTGAAAAGTTTGAGCCAGATTAGAATTCCCTGACGGCGATTGCCAATTATGGCAGTGGCGCAAGCCAATCGCTCGAACTGGTGTCTCTAAATTCCATCTTCCGTATTTTAGTAAAAATGTTCTAATAAATTAGATAATCTATAGCCAGCTAAAGTTAGTTTCTCGATCGCCTATTAAAACCAATTCATATTTTCGCCAATTCAAAAATACGAAAAGCCAAAAATACGAAAATCTAAAAATTTACTCCTTAGTCTCTATACTTTAGAGAACAAGCTTCAAAATACAGATTTAAGAGAAAAACAATGAGCAAGCCTGTATGTGTAATAGTTGGAGTAGGTTCGGGCAATGGTGCGGCTTTTTCCCGTAAGTTTGCAGCAAAAGGCTATCGAGTGGCAATGCTGGCGAGAAACATCGATTATCTAAAGGAATTAGAAGCGGAAATTACCGACACTCAAGCCTATCAGTACGATGTAACCGAGATCGATAAAGCAGCAGAAGTATTTAACCGAATAGAGTCGGAAATGGGAATGATATCAGTTCTAGTTTATAATGCGGGGGCTGGTGCTTTTGCCAATATTGACGATACTACTGTTGAATCTTTCCAACGTGCCTGGGAAGTGAACGCTCGCGGTTTGTTAGTTGTCGCCAAACAGGTGATTCCCCAAATGCGAAAGCTAGAAGGAGGCAACATCGTTATCATCGGTGCTACTGCTTCCATTAAGGGTGGAGCTAACTTTGTTCCTTTTGCTTCTGCTAAAGCCGCCCAACGCAGTCTGGCACAATCGATGGCAAGATATTTAGACCCAGAAAAGATTCATGTTTCCTATATCATTGTTGACGGCGTAATCGATTTAGAACGCACTCGTAAAGCAATGCCAGATAAACCTGACGAATATTTTATCAGTTCCGATGATCTTGCCGAGTCCGTATTCTTTTTGACCCAGCAACCATCTTCTGCTTGGACGTTTGAGTTGGATTTGCGACCCTTTGGCGAGAAGTGGTAGTTTGATCTCCTTTTTATAATTTCGCCAATTTAAAAATACGAAAAACCGAAAATACACCAAGGCAAAAATACGAAAATCTGAAAATTTAACAATTTGCCAAGGTAGATTGGCGGTAAGTGACTATACACTTAGATGTTTGTCAATGTCGAGGTATGAAAATTGTTGATTACTGTTGCTGGATTCAAGGGAGGCATCGGCAAAACTACTACTGCTGTACATCTCGCCTGTTATTTTTCTCAGTTAGGAAAAACTTTGTTAGTTGATGGTGACCCTAACCGCAGTGCTACGGGCTGGAGTAAACGAGGAGATGGTGATAATTTTCCTTTTAAAGTGGTGGACTTGATGCAAGCTGCTTTATATAGTCCTAAATATGAGCATATTGTCATTGATACTGCTGCCCGTCCCAATGAAGATGAATTACAAGCCTTAGCCGATGGTTGTAACTTATTAGTGCTGCCGACTACTCCTGATGCT
Source organism: Pleurocapsa sp. MO_192.B19 (assembly GCA_030064975.1). Lineage (GTDB taxonomy): Bacteria > Cyanobacteriota > Cyanobacteriia > Cyanobacteriales > Xenococcaceae > Waterburya. The sequence goes on along the minus strand of JASJDX010000026.1, from coordinate 20,235 downwards.
TTGGCGATTGATGCCCTGCTGCAAACGGTGGATTTACTGACCGAACTAGAGAGCGATTGGCGAAGCCAGTGCGCGGAGCGCAATCGCTATCGTATTCTACTAACAATGGTTCATCCCAAACCCGTCAAGATGGCTCAACAAGCCAGAGAAGCATTGGCGGAAGTACCGTTATTTGACACAGAAATTAGACGGTTAATTGCCTACGAGAAAGCAGCCCTTATGGGAGTACCCGTGTACGAAGTTAAAGACCGTATGGCAAAAATCGCCTGGAGTGACTATGAGCAAGTGGGTAAGGAGATTATGTCATGAATGATGCAGCCGATATGTTTAAAAAGCTGGCACAGAATCGTCAAAAATCTACTCCAGTCGAGACAGAAGCCAAAACTCAAGAGAAAACTAAACCTGTCCCTGAATCTAAACCACCGAAAGTAACTAAAACTAAAGCCAAGGCTAAAACACCAACTAAAAAAACTACTCCCAAACCAACCCCAGATGAGAAACCGCCAGAGATAGCGATTGGCTCTGCCAGTGCGCGGAGCGCAATCGCAAAGCAAATTGAAGACATCGCACCATCTGAACCAACTAAGAAACGCGGTAGACCAGCTACAGGTAAACGCAGCGATCCTGATTGGATTGGTAGAACCTACTACATCCGCAAAGAAACTGACTTAGATATTGAGGATGAACTGCTCAAACTCAAGCGGGCTGGTATTAACTTAGATAAATCCTCATTGGTGAATTTTCTCCTTGCTGCCTGGGTAAAATGGCGAAAAGGCGAAAACATGGATTTACAAATGTCCGAAATTTCGCCAAGGCAAAAAGATGAATTGCCGTAAATATACGCGATAAATTGATGAAAAATCAATAGAAACTAGGCAAATAAAAGGCTTGGGCGAGGTAAATTGCTGGTCTACAAAATCTCTAGTTAAACTAAGTCCAACTCGGAAATGACTATCAAATCGTACTTCTACAGATTCAAACAGAAATCAAATCTTGTTTGAATTAAAGATTAAAGTTAAAAATTCACGCTCGCGTTCTGAATCTTTATCGACTCTTTACCCAACTCGACCAGAATTCGGGTGGAAGTCGGGAAGTTTTTTTTTAAAAGGGATTACAAAATATGTACATAGATCAAAAAATTTTTTTGAGGAATATTCTGCTCATGAACCAGAATTCTGCCCTAGACCAGAAAATCAGACCAGATGAATTAATTGAGGAATTTAATATTAGAAAGGATACTTATTACGATGACCTAAAGTACTTAGGAATTAAAGCTCAGAGGGATTCTAAGCGTAAGCCCTATCTAACTTTTGACCAAGCTAGCCAAGTTAGAGCATTACGTTCTCATGTTAGTAAAACTGGCAAACGGGATGGTTTTGTATATGGTGGTTTAGTAGTTTCTAATAATAATGATTTAGCTATAAATTCAGAAGCTAATAATACAGAAGAAAATAATATTTATGTTCAGAAAGAAGAACCAACAGCCAAAGTTGAATCAAACATAGTCAGAGAAGCCGAAGAATTAGCTGCTCGTGGTATGGCAATGAATAACTTGCTCAAAATCCAGTTGGCTAGTCAGATGAGCTTTGACGATCTATCGCCCGATTTACAAGAAAAGGTAAATATCGCTCGTGAGGTGGCTAACCCAAAGTGGACACCCGCCGAGCTAGCCAGCAAAATACTAGCTCAACATCGCAGCAATCGAAGAGTTCAGAGTTAGGAGTTAGTAGTTCGGAATTAAATAAAAATAACTCCGAATTCAAAAAGGTTTGTGCTGCTGTCCGTGCGGGTAATTCTGTCCTGGTATTAGGTGAAGCTGGTACAGGTAAAGGTGACTTTGCTGTAACTCTCCATGAGGAAATGTCAGGAGAGTTGAATAGCGCGATCGCCACTTACAAGGGTTCAATCAAAAAATTCTTTATCGCAATCGCCATGCAGTTAGGCTGTCCGACAGAAAATGACGAAGGTAAACCCATGACTGTTGATGCTCTCAAAGAAGAGATTCTAGTTAACAGTGGTGAAGATACCCTGCTCATCTTTCCCGAAGCGAAGCGGTTGACTACCAGTATTCGCTATTGGTTAGAAGACATGATTAGTGCTGGGGCGAGAGTAGTTTGTTTTGCCGTGGCTAATCCTGGGCGAGATATCTTTCTGGATATGTTGGAGATCGAACTGTCATTACCGAGCGATCGCGCTATCCGAGAAGTTATGGAAGCTGAGGCACAGAAACAGGGATTACAAATTAGTAAATCTCGACTGGCAGAATTACAGCCATTAGCAGGGAGAAATCCCATGTTAGCGAGGAAGATTATCAAGAATGAAGCTCTGGGAATCAAGCAGGACAAACCAGAACACACGAACTATGTAGTCATCATGCCCATAATCATTGCTGCACTGATGGCTTTTGGCATCGTGCGGTTTATTGGAATGGGTACAGGTAATAAAGGTCTTTATATTACTGGTGGTGTTTGTTTGGTGACTGGGATGGCGTTGAAGCAGTTGGGGAGTGTGAAAGGAGCGAGGAAAAGGTTGGGGCAATGATTAAAGGTATCTAAGCAGAAGCCTTTGGTTTAATTATTTATGTTTTATAAGGAGTGAAAATGGTAGGGATTAAGGTGAATTCTGAGTCTAGGGCAGCTCACACTTGTTTTAGTATTGCTACTAAGTGCCAAGTCTTGGCGCATCAAGCATCTGAAGAATGGCAAATTAGGCATCATTCTATAACTGGAATAATCTTTGTAGCTTTTTCTATTGAAGCGATGATTAATCACTACGGGAAAGTAATGTTTGGGGATAAATGGGAAAGTGAAAGAAAATGTAGAAAGCAACAGCATAAAACTTTATTTGAAGCTGTGAATTTATCCAACTATCTTGGATCAACAACTTATCAGGTTGCCAATCAATGCTTTAAAATCCGAGACACTTTTGCTCATGGAAAAACCAAGGATGAAACTCTAGAACTTAACGTTTCAGATGATATTCCTTATGAAGAAAAAGTTTCTGAAGTGATGTCTGCACCTACTTCAATGGAAAGTTGGGCTACAATCGAAAACTTGGATAAATATATTGAAATTGTTTACAAGATTCAAGAAGATATTCAAGAGCATGGATACTCTCCAGACCAAGATCATATTCCTGAAGAAGAAAGAACAAAGCTGTATGAATCTCCACTAAACATGACGGGGGTCAGAGAGTTCGTCCAGCGATATAGTAAAGAATAATTTAACAAACTTTACGGTTGTCAGGAGAGAATTGATGCAGCTTGACGGTGAGCCAAATAACTGACGATTGCGCCTCGGCGCACTGGCTTGCCAATCGCCTTACCAAAATCCAGACTGGTAAAGTAACCCTACTCTTTACCGCTTATGATGGCGATCTCAGCATGAGCGATCTCAGCCAAAGTGGACACACGAAGAGTCGAACTATAGATTAGTAAATCTTGTCTAATTTTAATTAATCTTCAAATGTTGCCAGTACACAAGCAGTATTACACTCTTGATTGATTAATTTCCGCTGTTTAACTGATACCTTGCCATAAAGATGTATACGTCGCTTATGTTTGGGATAGTAATGACCGTAGCTAGTGACTTGACCAATAGCGTGTTTATATTGTCTGACTTGCTTAACTTCTATAACCTCTGAAGGGGTCAGAATATCAATCCTTCCACTTTTTGTTGGTACTTCAGTTTGACTATTTGGAATACTAGAAGCTAATCGGTCACGGACAACTTTTTCAGTTTGTCGTTTTTTAGTCTTTGGATAACGGCGAGTTCCGTTTTGAAGTTCTTCTAAAGCTGGCTTAAACCAGGGATTTTCCTCACTGAATATATCAATGACTAATTCCCCAGTTCTTCTGAGAGCATCTTGAGTTAATTTACGAGTAAATTTTTGAAGATGTTTGTCCATCTACTTACTTTCGCTAAGGTATTCCTTAATCTTAAGTTTTAACTCTCTTGAAATTGGATATGAGTTAATTTCATTTTCTATTTCGGACGTGGTTTTACCTTTCTTCTTTAGTTCTTCCACAGTCGCCGTAAAAATGGCTTCAAAACCATACTCAGCTAATCCTTTTGAGATCATTGCTAGTATTCCGAGTACAGCAATTCCTCCAAGCATTCCAAATGGTCCACCAAGCATAGCTAAACCTGCCGTTATCGCAGCAGCACCAGCCCAACCTGTAACTGCCATTGCAACCAACAATACAAGTCCAGGAACGCCTAGTGCAACAATCTGATTCACAATTGTATCCATAATATTTCACCAAAAATATTCTTAGTTTAAATAAAAGAAAATGTTGTTAAACAAAGTAATCAGTGAGTCAAATAACTGACGAATTCCATTTCTTTAGTCAACACTTGTAATAAGTTAACTAATCGAACCTTCTTTGCTTATGATGGCAATCACCCATGCTTCAATCGCAGCAGCAGGAACATCTTTAATCTTGGGAACTGGTCAACCTTTGCCATTAGGTTTAGCTATTCTTGGCTCACAGCTTCCAGATCTTGACACTACTACTTCAACCATTGGTAAAATCTTCTATCCGATTAGCTCTTGGATTGAGGATCGTTTTCCCCATCGCTCGATTACTCATTCACTCCTAGCGACAGGAGCGATCGCTATTGTAAGTTTACTAGTGAATTACTTTTTATTACATGGCAGTATCAAAGCTGCGATTGGCTCTGCCAGTGCGCGGAGCGCAATCGCCTTACCTCTGGGTCATCTACTGGCTTGCTTCTCCGATACTTTCACCAAGCAGGGAGTACAATTGTTTTATCCCACCCCTGCCTGGGCAATCAGTGTGAGTAATCCGCGACGGAGGTTAAAAACTGGTGGTGCTGGTGAATTGTGGGTATTAGGAATAGCGATTGCTTCGCAGTGCGCGGAGCGCAATCGCTCTACTTTGTTTGGGAATTTATCTCGCTAATGGTGGGGGTATAACTCAAAAAGTCAGCCAAAATCTCGGTTTGAGAGATGGCATCGTTAGAGTTTATAACGAGAACGCCAGTACTAATAAGGTATACGCGAGAATCACAGGTTACTGGACGAGCGATCGCACTCCTGCCGATGGCAAATATTTAATTATTGGCAATGAGGGGAAAGAGTTTGTAGTTACTGATGGCAAGGGTATTTATAAGACTGGCGCACAGATTATTACAAGCAAAGTGACAACTACCGTTGGGGAAGCTGCCACTACTGAGATTAGGAATATTAGGTTTAATGATGAGGATGCCGTACAGCCTCTACGAGAACTACAACAGGCTTATCCCAATGCAGACATTTATATCTATTTGAATGGAGAACTGACGGTGGATTTTCCTGAAGATGTGAAGATACCAATTGAGCCAAATCAAATGGGTGCGGCTCTTTTAAGGTAACAATTTATTACGAAAATATAGTCTGTTTGGTAAATATTCTTGTCTAGGAGCCGCATTCGAGTGACATGTATATATTTTTTGGGAGATAAGTTAGGGAGTAGACCGAATTCACTCCACCACCATGAAAACTATCTCCTTGAGTGCTATCGAACAAGACGTGTTTAAGTTGGCCAATGAGCAATACGATCTCTTGCTAGAGACCATAAGCTCGGGTGAATATCAAGCGTTAGAGCACGGAGAAGTGGAATTGTTGATTCAGAAAGAAGGGACAGAACTTCTACGACGTTTATTTCAGGGTCATCTAGACCTACGAGCCGCCAACGAAGCGCAACATCAAAGTTTGATCGGTTCAGATCAATACAGTCGTTCTCATCATCGTCAGGATACTCAACGGCAGTTAGAGACGCTTTTTGGAGAGGTGGTTGTGACACGGGTGGGATATAGCACCAAGGCAGCAGGAGTCAGCGCCTTGTACCCCGCAGATGGAATCTTAAACTTAGGGACGGATCGGTATTCGGATGGGGTAAGTCGCCGAGTGGCAATTGAAGCTTCCAAGGTGTCCTTCAGTGAAACCGTGACTACCATTGCCGAAACGACAGGTGCCCAAGTCGGAAAACGACAGTGTGAAGAGATTACTGTCAAAGTGGCACAAGACTTTAGTGACTTTTATGCTCAAAGGACTCAGGAGAGTCCAGAAACGACCGCAGACCTTTTGGTGCTGACGACCGATGGCAAAGGGATTGTTATGCATCAGAAAGACTTACGAGAAGCCACTGCCAAAGCGGCAGAGCGTGCTGCCCAGAAAAGTAAAGTGCGCTTGAGTCCAGGACAAAAGCGCCAACGAAAACGGATGGCCACCGTTGCCTCTGTGTACAGCACTCCTAGGTTTGAACGACGAGCAGAGCAAATAATTGGAGAGGACATCGAAAAACCAGAACGTCCTGCTATCAGAAATAAGCGTGTCTGGGCCAGTGTCAGAGAAGAGGCCAAGCAGGTGATAGACTCTGTCTTTGAAGAGGCAACTCGCCGCGACCCACAACATCAACGAGAGTGGGTTGTTCTGGTCGATGGCGAACCTCGGCAGCTAGAGTCTATCAGGACCGCTGCCAAGAAGCGCAAGGTTTCTGTAACCATTGTCTTGGATTTTATTCATGTTCTGGAATACCTGTGGAAGGCCGCTCATTGCTTTTTTACCCCTGGGGCTAAAGAAGCTGAACCTTGGGTGATGGAAAGAGCCTTACGCCTGCTGCAAGGAAAAGTCAGCGATGTCGCAGCAGGCATTAGACGCAGTGCTACGCTCCAAAAACTATCCCCCTCCGCACGAGAAAATGTGGATAAATGTGCCGATTACTTGCTGAAATATCGAAAATATCTTCTATATGATCAGTTTTTGCACAAAGGCTACCCTATTGCTTCAGGGGTGATTGAGGGAGCTTGCCGGCATCTGGTTAATGACCGCATGGATATTACTGGCGCACGATGGCGACTGGACCGAGCTGAGGCAGTCCTTGAGATTCGCGCCCTTAGAAGTAGCGGTGACTTTGACGAATACTGGAAATTCCACAAACTCAAGGAATTTTCTCGCAATCATGCCGATAAGTTTCTTACCCCAGAAATTCTCATACCGGCTTAAAGTTGTCGTCTCAAAAGAGCCGCACCCAACCGAGTAGAGCTACACTTTGTTACTCCCAGAGTTGAACTATATACGGGTAAAAGCCTCAATATTGCTCCTCCAGGTTGGCATGGTTATTTTAAGCCCTGGCAGAGTGAGTGGAATATCAAACAGGGATGGGCTTCCCCCGACGACCCCACCAGAAAAAGAGATTATGAACCAGGTTATATGGCTTTAATTAATGCCGACAGGGAAGCAAAAGGACTCGAACCCATAAAAGATACAAGACAACTACTTACGGAGTATGTACTAGAGCGAGTCACAGCAGGGTTGATTAGCAATCGAGATGACATTATCGAGTTGTTTCAGTCGGAATTGGGTTTGTCAATTACCAGGAAAGGCTTTGATTACATCACCGTACTAGATCCTGACACAGATAAAAGATATCGCTTAAAAGGAAAACTTTATGAACGAGAATTTAGACCTCAACCAGAGGTTACAGCAGAAATTAGATCGGGAACGTCTACTAGTTCGAGATTTGACGGTAAGGAGTTACGGCAAGTTAGAGCGAGAATTAGAAGCAATTACCAGTACCGCTATCGATACCATCAAGAAAGATATGCAGCGTCAACAGTTAATTCTGACAAAGATCGTCGGCAAGTTCTGGTTGATTCCAGCGGGAGTGGGATTGAGCCTAATTCTGGGGATCTTCTTCGGCGGTTGGGGAATGACTTCATACTTGTCGAGTCAGATCGAATCGAAACAGAGGACGTTGGATTACCTGGAAGAGAAGATCGATTCAGTCGCGACCGAGATAAAACAGCAACAACAGACTTTAGAAAAGATACAGGAGTCAACAGCAGGGATAACAATTACGCAGACAGACAACGGGATGTTTCTGACTCTGCCCCCTGGCTCGACCCTAAATCCTGGCTGGCAATGCCAGGGAAAACCCTGTATGAAGCTGGAGTAGACAATGAGCGAACTGGAAAACAAATTAATGAACGCTTTGTCAAAGCTAGCAGAGCAGTACAGGCAGGACATGACGAACTTGTCCCACAAATACAGCACGGACATGAAGCGGTTAGAGAAGCAGAACAAGCAGCTAGCTACTCAAGTGATGCGTTTGAACTCACAAGTTCAGGGCTTGAACGGGCAAATCGAGAAGCTATCAGAATCCAACAGCAAACTGATTTCCATCTTTCTTCAGTCAGAAGATCTTTGAATAAAAAGAGGGTCAAGCAACTGGAGCGATTTAAAACTGAGATTAATTTGGTGAAGTACGCGACTAGTATTGGGTACAAGTATCTGAGAGATGAGTCGAGTCCGAGTAGTGCAGTGCTACGTCATGATGCGGGAGATAAAATATTGGTTGTCACCGATACCGACGGACAAGGTATTTATTTTTCTCTTAATGATGATAGGGACAGGGGGACGATTATCGATCTCGTGCAGCGTCGTCGTGACTTGAACTTGGGAGAGGTAAGGAAAGAGCTTCGTCCTTGGTTAGTTGACAGCGATTGCGCTCCGCGCAGTGGCAAAGCCAATCGCAGTAACTATAATATTGCCAAACCTGAGCCTACGAATAGAGACAAAATTAATGAATGTTTGATGAGACTGAAACAAATTCACCAATCTCCGACTCAACCAGACAAACCCTCACCAAGACCGAAAAAACGCCGTCAGCTAGAGCTTTAAGTGTAGCGATCACAATCTGGTAACAAATCAATGCGATTGTCTTTGAGATGACAATGGCTCGTTTGATTAAAATTAAATGTAAAATAGATTACATCAAATAACTACTGAAGCTAGGGAACTGATGTCTTATACTTTAATTGTCTAGTCTCTTTGAGATATTAGTCGAATAATTGATAGCTCAATGTAGCTCAAATTTTCAAATAAGATATCGATCTGACATAGCAGAGTACAAATATGGTAGAGAAAATTGCCTTCCAAAGCATTGGTGGAGTCGAAGGAATTTATTTGCCAAGTCAAGAAGATCCAAAGGTAGGAACTCTGTTAACCGATTATGGAGTTTTTCCTGCTGAAACATCTCAACAAGTCAGAAGAACATACTCTAGATTTACAGGTCATGACCTATCTGAAGCCGATGGTCAGAGACAATTACGATTTGTAGCTTGGGTTATCGGTACGGATCAACCTCCTTACTATCGTTTTGACCTACGCTTACTTCGTGAAGAATTCCCTGAGTGGATTGAAGGCGAAAACTGGTTTTATCTACAGGGCATAGTCGCCGAACGCACTCCCGAACTAGTTAGTTTAAGAATGCAGCGTAACTATTGGCAGAATTATACAGAAGAGAAAATCGCCTCTTCAATTAACTATCTCAAAATCAAGAATTGCCCTAATTCGGTGAGAACATCCCAGTTTTGGAAATTTACCGTCAGTTTTCGTGACGGTTTCTTACACTGCCTGACTGGTGAAAAACTGGCTGACGCACGTACCACTAAAAAGATTTTAAAATCTTGGCAAACTGACCCTATAGACTCCTCTAAAAGTGAAGAATTGTTAAAAAGATAGCTACAGCAGCAGCGATCGCTATCGCTATGGCACTTTAGAATCAGTCCTCTACATCTTAAAGCCTACAAGGAGTAGAGACATCAGTTACACTTGGAAATTATCCTTCTAAAGAAACTAAAGATGCTTAAAAAATCGACTGCTAAAGCTCAACAGCTAGATCGAATCTACATCTGAAGTTAAAATATTGTGAGTAATTAAATATTCAGGACGGACGCGAGTCCTATATCTCAAAGCAGTAAAAGTTGTTTGGCGACGACACCACTGAATTGAGTCAAACCTTGTTGGATGGATACCCGTCCTATAAGTTTGATTGTACCGCGTTTGTCTGTAATCCTCAACTTCTTCGATCATGGATACAGACCGTACATCTACAAGCAACAACTTTCAAAGCTCGACTGGAGAAGCATTTAGACGAGTTAAATCTCATCATTTAACTGAATGGAATCAAAGCTCAGTTGACGAAAAATTAACAGAGCTTAACCTAACTTCTCTATCGGGACTAACCACCCACGACTATCTTCTCTACGCTCTACCCGATAAAGACCGTCGTAACGATGGGCGACTGCGCGACAAGTTCCTCAAACGCTATCAGCACCTCGAACATGGGGGCTGGTATATCGCCGGTTTAGATCCAGACACCAACTGGATAGATGTCATGACGTGGGGTCGCTTCAAGCCAGATGTTCCTCGAACTGGCACGGGAGGCAAGCTAGTAAAGTATGAATCTCCCCCCAAGACGACCAACCGAGTTACCTATTTCCGTATTCCCCTACACCTCTGGAATCGGGTGGCAGCCCGTTACGGCATTAAACGTTACCATTCCCCCTTGGCTCTGCGTTTAACCGCTCGTACACAGCCTGTTAACTTCTGGTCGTGGGTCAGAAGTAATCCCCAAATTCCCATTATCCTAACAGAAGGAGAAAAAAAAGCAGGTGCGTTGCTGTCTCAAGGTTATGCTGCCCTAGCTTCACCAGGGATTTGGGGCTGTCGTGAACCCAAAGACCCAGATAAGAAATTACATCCCGATTTACTGCCCCTAGCTCAAAAAGGTCGTACCTTCATCATCCTCTTTGACTACGATCGCAAGCAGTCCACCCGTGAAGCGGTCTACAAAGCTACTCTGGCTACAGCAGAAGCTATTGAAGCTACAGGAGCGTCATGTAAGGTAGCTCTACTACCAGGACCCGAAAAAGGAGTCGATGATTTTATTACCGCACGGGGAGATTCGGCATCAGGATATCTAGATCGAATTATTAACAATGCCCATACAATTGAAGAGTACAAATGGATTGGTAATCCCGCCGATGATGAACTAATTAAATACGCTCCCGACATCGCCCTCTGTGTTCCCTACCTACCTAATGCAGTTGAAATCGACTTAGATCGACCTGGACTGACTGGGATTAGTTCGGGTATGGCGACAGGTAAGACTTCAAGAGTCAAGAATTACCGTATTGAAAACCCCGACGGTCGATTTCTGGTTATCGGTCATAGGATTACCTTACTCAGAGAACTTTCTCAGGCAAGTAAGTTAAATACCAATCTATATTTAGATTTGCCCCAGGGACAACTAGATAAGGTTGATGCTCTATCCATTACCATCGATAGTCTCTACAAGCTCAAAACCGCAGGCAATAAGTATGACTGCATTTTCCTCGATGAAGCCCGTCAGGTGATGAACCATGCTCTAACTGCTACTACCTGCATACAGCATCGCCAAGAAATTTTGATGACCCTTTGGTACTTCATCAGGAATGCCAAGCGGGTAATTATTGCCGATGCTCACTTAGATGACAACACCGTCGATTTCTTCCGTGCGATGCGTCCTGGAGGTGAAGCTCCTTTAATTATCAAGAATGACTATAAAAGTCCCAGTCGCGATGTTTATTACTACCAGGGGTCTGATAGCAGTGTTTTAGTAGCTAAACTCGTTGCTGCTATTAAACAGAGTAAAAGAGTTATGGTAGTTTCTGACTCGAAGAAGACTATTTTGAAGTTAGAAGCAATTTTGATGAAAAAGCTGGGTATTAAAAGTGGATTTAGCTCTTCATGTTCAGAATCGAAGAACAAGGTAATCTGGACCATTCATGCCGATAATAGTGGTAGCCCAGAAAATCAACACTTCATTAACAACATCTCCGATGCGGTAGAGGATGTAGATGTCCTTCTAGCGTCTCCAAGCCTCTGTACGGGGGTAGATATCCAGGGCGATCGCTTTGATGAAGTATATGGCTTTTTTAATGCAGTTTCCTTATCGGCTACGGATTGTCTTCAGGCGTTACACCGTTACCGTAAATCTGTACCGCTACATATCTGGGTCGCCCCCCGTCCCAGCTTTGGCTATCAAAATAGCAATCCTGATGTAATTAAGAAGGAAATGCTACAGCTAGAAGAGTTTAATGGCTTTTTAATGGGTATAGATCTAGAAACGGGTGAAAAATCCCCGATTAATGGTTGGGCGTTCGATGCTTACTGCCAAATTAAAGCTAAACACAATCGTTCTCTTAATAATCTTAGAGATCATCTGCATCGGCTGTTGGCGAGGATGGGCTACAACATTATTCCTATCGAGGCAAAAGGAGATGATGATGCTAAATCGGAATTAAAGAAAGCAAAACAAAAGATTGACGAACACCATATTCAGCAGGTAACGACCGCACTGAAGATCGATCTTCAGAAGTACCTACAATTAAAAAACAAGGCTAATCTTTCCCCGACCGAGCAGTATCAACTAGAGCGGTTTAGGATTGAGTATCGATTTTAGGTTTTTGGATTCCCGATAACTGTAGTCCGACATGGTTGTTGGGAATGTTAATTGGAAAACTGGGGTTAAAGACTGCTTGTCGTAAAAAGGGTAGTAGTGGTAAACAGGTGAAGTTTTTTAGTCTGTCTATTGAAGAATTAACTTTTGCTCAACGGGTATTGTCGTATCGACATGACCAGCGTATTAAAAGAGAATCAAGAAAGTTACAACGCCAAGAGTCGAATCGACTTTACCAGATCATGATGGAGACACAATATGGGTTAACTAGCTCTGAAAATTCTATATCCACCCCCACCCAAAATACTAATATTTCTTATAAACAGCAGGGGGTGGATATGGCTGAAAGTAACTTCCCAAGCATTTTAGATAAACTTCAGCCTGCTATTGATTTATTGTTCGAGACAGTTAATTTAGGTTGGTCGGTGGTTAAAGGACTATTTGAAGGAATAACTTGTCAGAATTGGATGCTCCATTTAATAATTAGGAAGTTGGCAAAACCCCGCCCCTATTAAAAGGGATATTTATCCTTTAGACGACGGGGTTGATACGGGAGATGATGAAACAAAAACTTCAGATGTCAAGTATTGTGACTCATCACCTGACACTTTAGAGAAGCTCAAACCGTGTCTTGAATTAATAGAAGGAATAATTAATTTAGGTTGGTCAGTGATTCAAGAGATTATGGTTATGAATATTAAATGGAAAATTTAGGTACAAAGATTGGCACTTTTCTGCCTTCTTAATCTATCTGATACTAAATAAAATTAGTGAATATCTGAGGTAAAAAGTTCTTCATTTTTAAATTTAATTTGATTAGGGATATGACTAATGGAACAAGCAATACAATGGTGGTATGAGCAGCAGTATAGACAATTAACTTGGGAAGCAGATCAAATTCGAGATCGTCTCTTACAAGAATCTTTTTCGGTTCGTCGTAGTTTTGAACTTTCCTCGATCGAGTCAAATAAATTGTCTGTTAATCCAGAACATAAATGGATTGAGAGATTTGAAATTTTTCATATGTATTTAAAAGAATTAAGCGATCGCTTATCTCCACCTTATCTAGAGGAAGGACTACCTTTAGCAATAGAATATTTACTACAAAAATGGATAATAGCCAAACCTAATTGTGAATTTCAATTACAATTGATTCCTCAATGGCAACAAAATTCATCAGAACGTAACCGAATTATTCTAACTACTTTAGATGAACTTTTAAGAATTGAGGTATCAGAATTTATTAAAAAAGCATTTATTTTTATTGATTTGCAACAAAACCAGAGGGATAATCAGCTAAAGATTATAGTTAAACCTCTTAAATTTGATGCAACTGTGTTCTCTAATAAGTGTAGCGAATTGGAATATCTCAGCCAATCTTTTCGGGTTTTGACATCAGGGACATGGATAACTCAAACTTACAAGTCGGAGAGTACTCACTGTCTGAGCTGGTCAAGCAAATCTGACTAAATACTTGATTATTAGACAAAAATATGAGCAATCAGCCAAATAAATCCTTAAAAATCCTGATTATTGACGATCATGAGGCAGTAATTGGTGGAACAATGGATGCGATCGCCAGTGAATACCCAAATGCCAGTCTTCAATTGGCAAAAAACGCTCAAGAAGCGACAGAGAAATTAAATAGCTTTACTTACGAATTGGTGATTACAGATTTATCTATTCCTGAAACAGCAGGAGAACGACCAAAACCAGAGATAGGCATCAATTTACTGAGAAGTATGATGGATAATTATCCTACTCTAAACATAGTAGTTCAAAGTGCTGATGCTAGGGCTTTAATTCGTTTACGTCCTAATATTTACGAACATGAAGGGGGTTTTACCGTAGTCGATAAAGGAGAATCTTTGCAGCAAATGTTAGCTAAGGTGGATTGGTCTTTGAATGGGGTTAATTGTACGCCCAAAGAGATGCGTACAGGTGTGGAATTAAAAGAGGAATGGTTAACTTTATTAGAATTAGCTTTTAATGAAAGTTTAAAAGATAAAGAAATAGCCAAAAAAATGAGTATTGCTGAAAGAACAGTCAGACATTATTGGACAAAAATTCAAGATGTTTTAGAAGTATATCCTGAAGACAATAAAAATATGCGAATTAAAACTAAAAATAGAGCAAGAGAGGTAGGATTAATCGATTAATTTAATTTTAAAATGTTGCTGATGTAAAGTATGAAACCGTGAGCAATACTATCTTTAGCTCTTAGAGGATATCTAAAAAATCTCATTGACTACTTTCGAGTGAATTTATCTAAACGAAATTACTAGGATTGCAACTTGATTATCTACGTATTGAATCTAACTTTTAAGTGATAAATTTACTTTTCAGATAACCTCTTAGATTTGGGCTTTCAGCAACTTATAGTAAGCAAAATTATGGTAATTAATTCACTTTTAATCTCCTGATTAAGCCACATCAATTTAAACAATAATCATCAAAATAAAAAATGTGTATCTGGTCAAAAATCAAACAAGAACTTGGTATTTGGCGAGTTGGTGCTATGCCAGGTATTGCGGTCATTGGCTTGGTAGTTTTAGTTCGCTTTTGGGGAGGATTAGAGTTTTTAGAATTAGTAGCTTTAGATAGCTTTTTACGCTGGAGAACGCCAGAATCTCTTGATGACAGAATTTTAATTGTTGGGATTAATGAACCAGATATTAGTAACCTAGATAAATATCCACTTAGTGATGGTAAATTAGCTAATTTAATTACTGCTTTAAATCAGCACAATCCAACTGCCATTGGAGTTGATATTATCCGCGATAAACCTCAGCCTCCAGGTAATGTGGAATTAAATAAAATTTTTAGCCAGCAAAATAATGTTTTTGGTATTGAAAAGGTCTTATCTAGTAATAATAATTCCCGTGTGTTTAAAATCCCTCCATCTCCCGCCCTACCAACATCAAGAGTAGGCTTTGTCGATGCTACTTTAGATAAAGATGGCAACCTAAGACGTAGTTTACTCAGCATAGTTCAAAACAACGAACTAAAATTTTCTTTAATTATTAAATTAGCAGAAAAATATTTAAACCAGAAAGGAATTACTTTAGAAAATGCTCCCGACAATCCTGAAATAATGCAATTAGATCGGGTCAGACTAACACAAGTTACTTCTAATACTGGTGGTTATAAAGACGTAGATGCGGGTGGAAATCAAATTCTTTTGAACTTCCGTCGGGGGGAAAATCCTTTTAGAACAGTTTCTCTAGCAGATCTTGAGGCAGAAAGAGTAAATCCAGACTGGATACGCGATCGCATTGTCTTGATTGGCATTACCGCTTTAAGCGTGAGAGATGATGTTAATGTTGCGGGAGTACCCTCGGATAATCCAGGCTTGATCTATGGAGTAGAAGTTCAGGCTCATGCCATTAGTCAAATTATCAGTGCCGTATTAGACGATCGCCCTTTGTTGACTGTCTGGAATGATGGTTGGGAATATTTGTGGATCTTAGCTTGGGGGTTTCTCGGTATTGCTTTAGCCAGACTTCTCAGTCAATCTCCTGGGAAATTATTAATAGCGATCGCTACTGGCAGTTTAATAGTGACAGGAGTTTGTTATTTATTATTATTGGAATTTGCCCTATGGTTGCCCGTCGTTCCTTCTTTATTAGTACTATTAATTAATGGATTTGGTTTAACCGCTTCTTTGTTTTATCGCGATCGCCAAGATCTAAAATTCAAGCTCAAAGATCGACAGTTTATGATCGAGTATATGTCATCAACAATTCATAATCGACCTATACAAACTCTCAAAAAGATCCTGCGAAATGTTCGAGATTCAAACCCAAACAACGAAAATTTGATTGCCGAGCTAAAGCTTTTAGATGATGAATTACATAATGTAGGAGAACTAATCGAAAAAGAAACTATTAGTGATGGAGATTTTATTCATGTAGGTAATTCTAGAATCGATCTACAATGTCCTCTTAAAGAAATACTGTATCAAGTTTATAGTAGCGTTATTGTTTTAGATTATCCTTGCTATTCCACTATCAAATTTAAAATAGTGAAATTTGAAAACATGAGCAGTGAAGGTCTTACTATCGAGCAAAAACGCAGCTTATGTAGATTTTTAGAAGAAGCTTTAATCAATGTCGGTAAATATGCCAAAGATGCTACTCGTTTGAAAGTAACTTGCGATCGCCAAGAATCCACCAATATTATTCGCGTTGAAGACAATGGAATAGGTATAGATCCTAACTCTAAAAATGCTAAAAATTACGGAGGTGGTACAAAGCAAGCCAAAGATTTAGCCAAACAACTAAACGGTAAATTTAGTCGTTATCCTGGCAAGAAAAAAGGAACAGTTTGCGAATTAACTTGGTCAATTAATAAAAGTTGGTTCTGGAATTTCTAAATTTATTTTCCAGCAGTTTTCATTCAGAACACTCCCGACTCAAGATTAACTTACCATTAGCCAAACGATATATTCCTTGAGGTTCGACTATAGCATCCCCTCGTTGCCAACTACTTTTACCTTCAGTTACACTTCGCACCTCTCCCGTATCAAAATCTGAAATGCTAATAGCATTACCAGGGCGAACTGGCAAACTATCTCCACCTGTAATAATAAACTTACCCTGTTGTCTGTTGCCCACAGGGGCAACGCAACTATTAGCCACCAATTCATTAGTATTAATTGAATTGTCAGGCAAATCATTGAGACTGTTTTGAATAAAACTAACGTCAGGAATTGAAACCGACCCCAATACTGCACCCGTAGCGTTAACATCGGCGCGATTATTATTTTCTAAAGACTTAGGGTCGGCTTTCAGAGTATTTAAAGTAAAATTTTCACCAAAGTAAGCAGGGGTATCAAGAGTGATGTTCCCACCTTTTCCTTCTTCAGCAAAAGCAAATATATCGCTATCATCAAAAGCAATTATTGAATCTGCACTCAAAGTAATATTTCCACCATCTGCGCCACCCAAAGCTTGAGCAGAAATGCCACTATCATTACGAAGAGTTAAACTATTGTCAATTTGCAAATTGATATTGCCACCTAAACCAGATTCGGTTGAAGCATTTATGCTTCCTCGATCATAGAGTTCTATAGAATTTGAATCAATTATTAGATCTCCTGCATTTCCAGTTCCTCTATTACTAACATCTATTTCTGCTTCACCTTGAATAATCAATTGTTGAGTATCAATCATCAAAGAACCAGCATTTCCAGTTGAAGTTTCAGTTCCGTTAGAGAATATTCCACTAGCAGGACCAGCTTCACTTACTCTATTTTCTCCAAAACGTTCAAGCACATCTAAAAAAGTAGGATCGCTGCCAGAAAGAACAATTTTGTCAGTTATGTTGAGATTAATACTACCCGCATTACCAGCATCGCGACTAGTAACTCTGACTTGTCCACCTTCAGTAGCTTCAAGAGTATTAGCATTGATAAAAATATTACCTCCGTTACCAGTGTTGCGAGTTCCTGATGATAACTCTCCAGAGTTCGATATACGAAAAATATTTGTATCGACTGTGATATTTCCTGCATTCCCTTCTGCACCTTGTTCGGATATGGCTAATAATCCACTAGAAAAACCAGATTTTGGGTTAATACCATTGATATCAATGAAGTCTGTGGCAATAATTTTAATATTTCCTCCATTTCCCCTTCCGCCAGGAACATCATCCTCAGCACGAAATACAAAAGCACCAACTTGAGAACCATTTGTTAAACTCAGGGTATTAGTTTCAATTTCAACATCACCACCATTACCCACTCCTCTTCCTCTAACACCGCTTTCAATACTGCTACCATCAACAAGAGAAACAGATTGAGCGACTTCTACAAAAACATTGCCCGCGTTACCTTCTCCAAAAGTGCTAGCAGAAATGCTAGCATTGCCGTTTTCTTCAATGAGAGAAAGAAGTGCCGTAGAAATGTATATATTACCCCCGTTACCAATTCCTCCTATTCCCACAGCACTGAGAATATTACCATCAACTATATTGATAGCTTCGTTGGCGGTAATGGTAACACTCCCTGCATCACCTTTTCCGAATGTTCTAGCACGGATAAAATTGTCATCGTCAGTCAAGGTCAGTAAACCTGACTTAATGTCAATGTTGCCTGCACTTCCTTTCGATCCTGTACCCAACTCACTTGTAATTAAACTGCCAATTCCCTCGGCATTGCTACCAGTCAAAGTAATAGTATCTTTTACATCAAGGTTGATATTGCCTGCATGCCCTATCCCAGCACTTTGCTCTTCATTGGTCCCACGAACTATAGTTTGTAATTGTGCTCCTTGTTCTAAGGATAAAGAATTAGCAGTGATGTTGAGCTCGCCCCCTTCTCCTAATGCTCCTCGTTCTATATTGTTCTGTATGTAACCACCGACTAAATTAACTTCTTCTTCTGCGGTAATTGTAATATCGCCCGTATTTCCTTGTCCAAAGGTGCTAGAACGAATCAAGCTTCTATCGTTAGTTAAGACCAAAGAACCAGTATTAATCTTAATGTTGCCCGCTTTGCCCTCTGCATCTGTTCCCAAAACACTAAAAATCGAACTGCCATTTCCCTCAGCATTACTACCAGTCAAAGTAATAGTATCTTTTACATCAAGGTTGATATTGCCTGCCTGCCCTATCCCAGCACTTTGCTCTTCATTAGTCCCACGGACTATAGTTTGTAATTGTGCTCCTTGTTCTAAGGATAAAGAATTAGCCGTAAAGTAAAGATTGCCACCTTTCCCTACTGCTTCTCGTTCTACATTACTAAAGATATTGCTATCAATTAAGTTAATTGTCTCTTGTACCATAAAGGTCACATCACCTGCATTTCCTTTTCCAAAAGTACTAGTAGAAATTAAACTATCATTAGTCATAGTGAGATTGGGTGTAGTGATGTTTAACTCTCCACTATTACCTATAGCATTCCGTCCTACTGTATTAAATATATTGCCATCATTAAGAATAACTGATTCAGTAGCATCAAGAAAAATCATGCCACCATTTCCTTCTCCAAAAGTACTAACTGCAATTTGACCACCATTAGTCAAATCAAGATGAGAAGTGGTGATATTTAAATCCCCAGAATTGCCTACTGCTTCTGTTTCTACTCTACTAAGAATAGAACTACCTATACCATCCACTGATAATGATTCAGTGGCATCAATAGTAATTTTTCCACTATTCCCTTCTCCTTCAGTACTAGCATTAATTTCACTACCATTGTTCAAAGCCAGATTTTCAGTAGTAATATTTATTTCTCCTGCATTTCCTACAGCATCCGCTCTCACCGTGTTTAAAATATCACTATTATCGAGAGTCACTAATTCTGTAACATCAATTGAGATACTGCCACTATCTCCTTCTCCCCCTGTACTAGCAGAAATTAGCCCATCATTACTCAAAGTTAAATTTTCAGTGGTGATATTTAATTTTCCACCATTGCCTATGGCATTTGCTGTCACATTATTGATAATACTTCCATCATCAAGAGTAATTAATTCAGAGGCAATAATATCAATTAAGCCACCATCACCTTGACTAAAAGTACCAGCAGAAATTAATCCATCATTATCCAATGTCAAATTAGCTGTAGTAATGTTTATATCGCTAGCATCACCTTGACCAAAGGTACTAGTAGAAATTATTCCGCCATTACTCAAAGTTAAATTTTCAGTGGTGATATTTACCTTTCCACCATTGCCTACTGCATCTGTTCCCACTGTATTGGAAATACTTCCATCATCGAGAGTAATTGATTCAGAGGCATTAATGTCAATTAAACCACCATCACCTTGCCCCCTTGTACTGGCAGAAATTAATCCATCATTATCTAATGTCAAATTAGCTGTAGCAATGTTTATATCGCTAGCATCACCTTGACCAAAGGTACTAGTAGAAATTATTCCGCCATTACTCAAAGTTAAATTTTCAGTGGTGATATTTACCTTTCCACCATTGCCTACTGCATC
>JASJDX010000429.1 GCA_030064975.1 Pleurocapsa sp. MO_192.B19 | reverse complement strand
TCTGTTATATCTCTCTTAAAAGATAGATTTTTTAAATTTTTTTGGGAGTCAAAATAAAAATCACTATTGAATTTATGTCTGACGATAGAAGACTATTTTTCAAATATTTGTAAATCTAATATTGGGATTAAATAACTATAAAATTACCCAATTACAACTATGAAGATTCTACAACTTATTGCTAGTATATTGTTGCCTCCTTTAGGAGTTTTCCTAACTGTTGGTGTGGGTTCAGCTTTGATAATCAACATTCTCTTAACATTTTTGGGTCTTGTTCCAGGGATTATTCATGCACTATGGATTTACTCCAAACAAGCAAAGCAGAACAAGCTAGTGCTTGACACCTCCAGTAGGCAGAGAAGGACAATTTGATGATTGCTATTTTGTGATTACTATTTTGCGATTATTATGTCTTTCTCTGATCGTGGAAATTATCCAGAATAATAATTGCCTGTCATAGCACTAAAATATGAATGCTCAAACTCTACCGTAGCGAGCAATTACTGTTTCGGTGGGGTTATTTTGGTTGCGAAGCCATGCCCACATTTGATCCCCTAATGAAAAATGCCACCACTCCCCAGGATGTCGGCAAAAGCCAGCATTAGTCATCACTCGGTTTAATAGTTGACGATGAAAATGATATTGCTGTCTATCTCCATCTCGATCGCTCAAATAATAATTAGGTTGCGATCGCTCTGAAAGCTCGTCTATTTCTCCCCCCATATTCAAAGTTAGACCATCTTGATCGACAATTGTGACATCAACTGCTGCTCCCGTACTGTGAGGTGGGGGCATTTGTTTATCTATGCTAGGTGCTGCCCAAAGTTGATATACTTTTCCCCATAAATCTTGGCGTTGCTGAGCCGATAACTGCTGTTCCTTGAGGTTGAGGTTTTTTACTAGAGAGTTAAATGTATAATTAACCATAAACTGCTGTACCCCCACAGGGCGATAGGCATCATAGATTTTTATTTTCCACTTAGGTTGACGTTTTTCTAACAAAAATTGTGCTTCTAATAATGCCTGTATAACTCCTTGACGCAAACAGTAGGGCGATTTCTCTCCATACTCTGCTCCTAATTTAACGTAAGGATGGGGTAATTCTATGGCAAAATTGCTTAAGGGTATAGCTACTAACGGTTCGCCACACTCTTCAATTTTAATTTGATGATAAGGTTTCACAGTTTGTTTAATTAATTTTAGATAAGAATATTTTTTGGTTACTGGAAATCTGTTGCTGTCATCAAAATTTTTACTTAATTAATCGTAAACGACTACCCCTATTTTTTGCTTGACAGTATTGAATAATCATTGAGAATCTACATTTAGTGTGTTTTTGGAAAAAACTCTACTTTCTTACACCACATATAGTGTTATGATACTATTCCCTTTTGAGCGAGTAATTAGGAGCGATGGATCATCTATTGGAATGGAAAGCCAGCGGTGTGGATGAAGAGTTAATTCACTTAAATGTGGTTTCCCTCCAAGGAACTTCCCCTGCGGAATATCTACTATATTCAGATTCTATACCTAGAAGAAATGACGGCAGAATTAGTGAAAGATTTCTTCAACTTTATGCCCATACCGATGCTGGTGGTTGGTGGTGTTCGGGAATAAATGTTCTCAGTGGCGAAGAAGATATTTGGGGTTGTTTTAAACCCGATCGCCCCCGCAGTAGCTCAAATTGCCATAAAGTAATTAAATACGAGCATCCCCCTAAGACGACGACAGGTTTATTTGCCCTCAAAGTTCCCCTTCATCTTTGGCAAAAAATTGCCGATCGCGCTGGAGTTAAGCTAGCAAAAACAGATATTAAACCCAATAGTTCTGACTTGGGCTTTTGGCAGTGGTTGAGCAATCATCCTGAAATTCCGCTTTGTATTACAGAAGGGGCGAAGAAGGCAGGATCATTATTATCGGCTGGTTATGGAGCGATCGCTCTGCCAGGTATTAATAATGGTTATCGTACTCCCAAAGATAGCAATGGCAAGCGGATCGGCAAGTCTCATTTAATTCCTCAATTAGCTAAACTAGCCACATCTGGGCGAGAGATCTATCTGGTGTTTGACCAGGATTCTAAACCTAAGTCCATTAAAGCGGTTCATGGGGCAATTAAAAAAACAGGTTATTTATTACAAAAAGCAGGATGTCAAGTCAAAGTTGTGACTTGGAATACTCAACTAGGTAAAGGGGTAGATGACTTGATTGCTAATCATGGTCAAGAATCCTTTGCTCAAGCCTACGATCGCGCTTTGGGTTTAGAAACCTGGAAAGCTAAATCTTGGACAAATTTGACTTATCCTACCCAGATTGAAGTTAACAGTCGTTATTTACCAAAGTTAGATATTCCAGCAGAAACTAAGCTAATTGGGATCAAATCTCCTAAAGGTACAGGTAAAACCCAATCTCTGTCTAAAATAGTGGCTCAGGCGATCGCTCGTCAGCAAAAAGTTTTGGTAATTGGTCATCGGGTGCAGTTAGTTAAGGAGTTGTGTCAAAGATTTGGACTCAGCTATGTGACAGAATTAGGTAATCAGTCTCCAACTGAAACTTTGGGTTATGGTCTTTGTATTGATTCTCTTCATAGTTCGTCTCAGGCGAAGTTTGACCCTGCTGAATGGTCAAATAGTTTGGTCATTATCGATGAAGTGGAACAAGTACTGTGGCATAGTCTTAATTCTAGTACCTGCAAAGAGCGTCGGGTTGAAATTCTCAAGTCTTTTAAAACCCTGATGCAGAATGTCTTGGCACAGGAGGGACAAGTATATATAGCTGATGCTGATTTAAGTGATATTGCTCTAGATTATTTAATTTCTTTGTCGGGAATTAACCTTGAGCCTTATATTATCCAAAATATTTGGCAAAGCGATCGCAACTTTCGTTGGCAAGTTTATAATTATGCGGGCAAAACGCCTAAAAAACTGGTGAGTAATTTGGAACTCCATATCGAACAGGGTGGGAAGCCATTGGTTTGTCTTTCCGCCCAAAAACTTACCAGCAAATGGGGTACGCAAACTTTAGAGACTTATCTTCAGCAGAAATTTCCCCACAAGCGAATTTTGCGTATTGATTCAGAATCTCTTAACGATCCTAATCATGGGGCTTATCACTGTATCACTAAGTTAGAACAGGTTTTGCGCCAGTATGATGTGGTTTTAGCGAGTCCTTCGATTGAGACGGGAATCTCGATTGAACTTGAAGATCATTTTACTTCCGTGTGGGCGATCGCTCAAGGAATTCAGGGGGAAAATGCTGTCAGGCAAACATTGTCTCGTCTCAGACATAATGTCCCCCGACATCTTTGGTGTGCTAACTATAGCTTTAATAAAATTGGCAATGGTTCAACTTCAATTCCTGCCTTACTTAGTTCTAATCAGCGTTTTACTCAGCTAAATATTCGTCTCCTGCAACAGTCAGATTTTGCTGATTTAGATGATTTAGATACAGGTTTTCAGGCGGAATCCCTGTTGTGTTGGGCTAAGATGGCTGTTCGTTTTAATGCAGGCGCAATTGATTATCGTCAGTCGATTTTGGCAGGGTTAAAAGCCGAGGGACATCAGATCGTTGATGCAGCCAAGTTTAAATTTGAACAACCAGTAGTCAAAACAGAAACTAAGACTGATAATTGTTTAGTGGCAGCTATTACCGAAATTAGTACCCAAAACTATTTAGCAGAATGCAAAGCGATCGCAGTTTCTCCTAGTCTTAATACTCAACAATACCAAACTCTTAAAAAACGTCTGATTAAATCCCTTGGCGATCGCCGTAAACTACGAAAATACGAATTACAACAACGTTATCATCTGCCGATTACTCCTGAATTAGTTTCTCTAGACGATGCTGGTTGGTATCAAAAAATTAGACTACATTACTTCTTAACTATTGGTCGTCCTTATCTGGCAGATAGAGATGCTAAAGTAGCCCGTAAACTTATTGAACAGGGCAATGGTAGTTTATTTTTGCCTGATTTTAATCGTTCTCAACTAGGGGCATTGGTTGGTACGCTAGAGATAATGGGTATTCCTGTATTATTACAAGATACAATTAGACAATTGCGTAATAGCGATCGCGATTTACAATCCTTAGCAGCGATTGCGCAGAATAATCGTCAGGAAATTAAAACTATTTTAGGTATTGGAATTGCTAAAAACTATAGTCCAATAACTATTGTGAGTCGCTTGTTAGATAAAATTGGCTGCAAAATTAAGTGTATTCGTTACGAAAGCCAAAATAATAAGAGAATTAGGGTCTATCAAATTTTATCCCCAGAAGATTCACGAGAACAAGTCTTTGCACATTGGTTAAATAGCGATCGCCAACTTCCAGGTAACTCTCTATTTTGGTCTGTAAATAAATCCCCTAATTTTCATCAGCCTGCAACCGTAAATGCTGACAACAATTATCTACAATTACGTTTAGATATTTGAACCGCGAAGCATTTAGCTATTAGCCCTTCGGGTTCAGCACTTTCGCGCTTTTCTCAAGTTTACTAAGTCGTGTAAAGTACCAGCAAATTTCGCCAGTTTATCTGAGGTCATGTATACAGAATCATTGGATAGAAAGAAGCTAAATTTGAGAATAACTGAAAATAACAATCATGGCTTCAAACCAGACTTAATATTTACCATAGTGGAGTTTCCCACTTTAGTTAAAAATTGATGATGACAAAGAAATATTTATACACTCTACTAATTTGCCTAACCATCATTACAGTAGTTGTTCCCAGAGTTTTAAGTTCTACCGATCGCATCTGTAGTTATCATCCAGAAGCCTATCAAGGTTTAGAATTGACGCAATTATCTCAGGAATTAACCAATACAGGATTAATTGGCAGAATTCATGGTGCAGCAGGAAAAGCTCAAATGTTTGTGATGTCTGTACGGGAACCAGATAATTTTTTTAGTCATCGAGAATTCTCTTTGCTGGCAAACGATCAAAAAACCCGCGATACTTTAAACCAGACTAATCGTCACGATCGCGTGTGTATCCAAGGTAATTTAATTGCTAATCCCAGTCCGCAAAAACATATTGCAGTAAATTCAATTCGAGTTTTAGAATCTTGGACGCAGCCAGAAGGTTTTACTCCTTATGAAAGACAGACAGATATTCCCGATCAATTACAGGATCAAACTAGTTTAATCGGTAAAGTACACGCCATCGGTGAATCAGGAAAAATTTTAGTAATGGAATATCAAGATGGTGTCATCCCTATTTTTGTTACGGAAACTAAATATACTCAAGATCTATATCGCGGAGATATCGTTAAGCTTTCATATCAAATTCAACAAAGACCCCAACAACCAACTCACCTACAGTTAGATACTACTGTAGAAAAACCCTTCGAAGTTATAGATGCGATCGCAGCTTGGCATAATCAAGCACAAACTCTCACTGGAAATCTAGTCAAGTTTCCCCAAAGTCCTCAACTCAAATTTGATGTATATGCCATGGAAGTTGATACTAAGGGAATCGAACGTTACTTTACTCTGGTCAACTTTGAAAACATCACTGAGTTTGAGAATATTCGCCATAAGCTAGCTAAGATTTGGGATGATAATGCAGCAACAGCCATATCTGGCAGAAATATGCTGATTAATCCCGAAGTCACAATTGAAGCTGACGGTGTAATTAATATTATTTCGCCTGAACAAGCTAATCCGCAGATTTTGCTTGATAGTGCAGAACAAGTTCAACAGCGAATTTAAAACAATAAATTAAAAAATAAATTTCAGTAATCTGCATAAAAAAATAGACCCGTCGTAATAAGTAAATGTAAGCAAAACACACACTGAAATTTACTTTAACGAGGTCTAAAACCATGAAAAAATCTACACTATCCATTCTAACTGCAGTTATCGCCTTATCCCCTTTAACTGCTATGGCTCAAGACGCACAAACTAGCATTCAAACTAACTCTAACGCCGCTTCAGCTGTCGGTACAGGCAACTTAGTTATCCAAAACACTGACCAAACTAGCTTGCAAGACCAACTAAATCTTGATGCTTATGGTATTCCTTCTACTCCTAACGCTCAAACCTCAGTACAAGTTAACGCTAACGAAGCCGCTGCAACTGGTAACTTCAACGTCATTGACCAAAACGCAACCCAAACAAACATTCAAGGTCAAGTTGATGTTAATCAGTATCTTCCTCACAACTTCCAATACTAATTAACCACAATATCAAGTAAACAATAATGGCTACAGGAAGATAGATCAAGGGTGAACATTAGTTTGCCCCCACCACAACTCTATCTGACAACTCTATCTGACAACTCTATCTGACAACTGATATCAAAGTATTAACAATTTTTCTAACTACATCGACACACTATTAATAATTACAGGTCTAAAACCATGAAAAAATCTACATTAGGAATTTTAACTGCAGTTATTGCCTTATCCCCTTTAACTGCTATGGCTCAAGACGCACAAACTAGCATTCAAACTAACTCCAACGCTGCTTCAGCTGTCGGTTCAGGTAACTTAGTCATCCAAAACACTGACCAAACTAGCTTGCAAGACCAACTAAATCTTGATG
>JASJDX010000428.1 GCA_030064975.1 Pleurocapsa sp. MO_192.B19 | reverse complement strand
AGACAATCTAAAGAATAATTACTGTTTGAGTAAAGTAACTTGACATTTCCCTCTTGCCATAAAGCCAATTCTCCTCCAGCGGAAATAATAGCCAGGCGTTGCAGTTGCGAAGCAAGTCCTTCGGACTCAGCTATACCGTCATGCGTTTGCGAAGCAAGTCCGAAGGACTTGCTTCGCAACCGCAACGCCTGGCTATTATTTCCGCTGGAGGAGAATTGGCTTTATGGCAAGAGGGAAATGTCAAGTTACTTTACTCAAACAGTAATTATTCTTTAGATTGTCTTGGTTTTTCTGCTGATGGACAATGGTTAGCCATAGGAGGACAAGAAGGGAAGGTTAAAATTTGGCGGTTAGCTACAATTGAGGGGACTTTTAAATTAATTGCTACTCTCGATGGTGGGACAGCTTGGATTGATTCTCTCGCTTGGCATCCTCAACAAAATCTTTTAGCTTTTGCAGTAAATCGTCAGGTTAAAATTTGGAATGCTGATACCCAGAAGATCATTATTAGTCTTGATTTTGCAGCTTCTTCCGTATTTAGTTTAGCTTGGCATCCTCAAGGAAATTTATTAGCTGCCAGCGGACATGGTGGCGTTAAAATTTGGCATAGCTGTGACTGGGAGAAAAAGCCCGATCTATTGCAAGTCCCTGGTGCTAGTCTTGATTGTGCTTGGTCGTCTGATGGAAAATATTTAGCTTCGGGCAATCTCGATCGCACTATTTCTTTACTCCATTGGGATAATCCTCCTCCCTGGTTAATGCAGGGTTTTCCAGGCAAAGTTAGTCAGGTAACTTGGTCACAAAATAACAGTGAACCTTTGTTAGCCGCTTCCTGCCAAGAAGGAATTATTATCTGGCACTTTGATCGCCAGTCAAAAAATTGGCAAAATCATATCTTGAAACATCAAAAAATGGTTCAGGCGTTGCGGTTGCGAAGCAAGTCCTTCGGACTCAGCCATACCGTCAGGTTTATCGCCTTTGCACCTAACTCTTCGCTTCTCGCTTCTACTGGCGACGATGGCTGTATCCAACTTTGGCAACAAGGAAAAAAACTGTTGCAAACTCTCAAAGGAATAACAGGGTTTTCCTGTTTGGCTTGGCATCCTACAGGGAAATATTTAGCAGCAGGGGGACAAGATGGAGAATTTGTTGTTTGGCAAAAATCTATTGCTGGGAAGGGTTTTGGATGAGGGATGAGAAAGAAAAAACATTTTAGCTATGAATTTATTTACACAAAATACCCGATCAAACAAATTTATCAACTACTCAAAATTATCAAACCCAATCATGATTACAACTATTACCAATAAAACTGTCCCCGTTACCGTCTTGACTGGCTATCTCGGTGCAGGTAAAACTACTTTACTCAATCGCATTTTGACTCATGAACACGGCAAAAAAGTAGCCGTGATTGTCAACGAATTTGGGGAAGTCGGCATTGATAATCAATTAATTATTGATGCCGATGAAGAAATATTTGAAATGAATAACGGCTGTATCTGCTGTACAGTCAGAGGAGATTTAATTCGGATTATCGGTAATTTGATGCGTCGGCGGGATAAGTTTGACCATCTAGTCATCGAAACTACTGGACTTGCAGATCCCGCACCAGTGATTCAAACCTTTTTTGTCGATGAAGAACTTCAAACCCAAATGAATTTAGATGCAGTAGTTACTGTCGTTGATGCCAAACATATTTGGTCACATTGGGATAGTGACGAAGCACAAGAACAAATTGCTTTTGCTAATGTAATTCTGCTTAATAAAACCGATCTTGTCGAACCGCAGCAACTCGAAGAATTAGAACGACGTATTCGCTCAATGAATGGTATGGTGAAAATCTATCGTACTCAAGATGCTGATATCGACATGGATTCTGTATTGGGAGTTCGGGCTTTCGATCTCGATCGCGCTTTAGAAATTGAACCAGAACTATTGGGAGAAGATGCCCACGAACACGATGAATCGGTTTTTTCTTTGGCGATCGTTGAATCAGGAGAAGTCGATCTAGAAAAATTAAACAATTGGCTAACGGAGTTATTAAAAACTCAGGGCCCCAATATTTTCCGCATGAAGGGTATTCTCAATGTAGCTGAACAAAGCAATCGCTTTGTTTTTCAAGGAGTTCACATGATTTTTGATGGTAGACCAGATCGCCCTTGGAAACCAGAGGAAACTCGTAAGAATGAATTGGTATTTATTGGTCGCGATCTCAATTCAGAACAGTTACGTCAAGATTTTCAAACCTGTTTGATTTAAAAGCTAATAGCTGATTGATAATTACTATCGGCGATCGCAATTGAATTATTAAAACCTATGGAAACTAAACCACCCCTACCACCATTTACCCTCGAAACAGCAAAAGCTAAAGTCCAAGGCGCGGAAGATGCCTGGAATACTCGCAATCCCGAAAAAGTTGCCCTAGCCTATACAATCGATTCTCAATGGCGCAATCGTGCCGAGTTTATCAATGGCAGAGAAGAAATTATTGCTTTTCTTCAGCGTAAATGGGCAAAAGAGCTAGATTATCGCCTCAAAAAAAGACTCTGGAGTTTTATGGATAATCGTATTTCCGTTTGTTTTGAATATGAATGGCATGATGATTCGGGCTTTTGGTATCGTGCCTATGGTAATGAAAATTGGGAATTTGCTGAAAATGGCTTAATGAAGAGACGAGAAGCCAGTATCAATGATGTTCCTATTCAAGAATCGGCAAGAAAATTTCTCTGGGATAGACAATAAATAGATTTACAAAGGTTTTTATTAGATAGCGATCGCGCTTATTGAAAATTTTGCCAAGACCAAACTAATTTAGATATTTTTCTATACTTAGAAATAGCGAAAAGCAAAGGTATTTCTATGGTTGAGTCAAAAAGCTATTCAGGCGATCGCTCTATTACCGAAGAGATAGAAACATATTTGCAGGCATATTTAGAAGCTGGCTATTTTATGGGTTCTGTGCTGGTTCGTCGTGCGGGGAAAGTATTGTTAAGTAAGGGCTATGGCATGGCAAATTTAGAGCATAGCATTCCCAATACACCGCAAACTAAATTTCGTCTTGCTTCTATCACCAAACAGTTTACCGCAGCCGCAATCCTCAAGCTTCAAGAACAAAACTTGCTCGATGTGAGTAATTCAATTGCAGCTTATTTACCAGACTATCCTCATGGGGAAAAAATTACCATACATCAGCTACTAAATCACACAGCAGGTATTCCTAACTACACCAGTTTTGATGATTATCAGACGAAAAAAAGAATCCCCACCAAACTAGACGATCTGATTGCTTGGTTTAGCGATCGCCCTTTAGAATTTACACCAGGCGATCGCTTTAGCTATAGTAATTCTGGCTATGCAGTTTTAACCAAGATAATTGAAACCGTCTCCAATCAATCCTATGCAGATTACTTACAACAGTATATTTTTGAACCTCTAAGAATGACTGATTCTGGTTGCGATTACGCTCCGCGTACCAGCAAAGCCGATCGCCACGAAACAATATTACCCGATCGTGCTTCTGGTTATATTTCCACTGGAGAAGGATATCAAAATGCCGAGTATATAGATATGTCCTTGCCGTCTGGTGCGGGTGCGCTTTATTCTACTGTTGAAGATCTCTATAAATGGGAGAGATCGCTTTATACCGATGCGTTATTCAATCAAGCGTCTAGAGATGCTATGTTTGCCTCTACGATTCAAGTTCCTGCTGAAGAAAACGAACCAGCATATTATGGCTATGGATGGTTTATCGATACTCAACACGATCGTCATCGTATTTCTCATGATGGAGGTATTGAAGGCTTCAGAACTCATTTTGCTAGATATCCTGAAGAACGGATGGCGATCGTTGTCTTAAGTAATCTTCAGACATCTCCTGTGGCGAAGATGGGAAGAGATCTAGCTGCTATTATATTTGGCAAATCTTACGAACTACCAAAAAAACGAGAAGAGATCGACCTCGATCCTGCTGTTTACCAAGCTTATGTAGGGCAATATAAATTTGACCCTTCTACGTCTCTACCTCCCTCTGTTCTCGATCTTATCTTTACAGTTACAACCGATTCGCAGCGTATTTTTACCCAATTAACAGGACAAGAAATTGTCGAAATTTTTCCAGAATCTTCGACTAAGTTTTTTCCTAAGGTGACGGATGCTCAACTTACGTTTATTACCAATGATCAGGGTAAAGTCTCCCGCCTAATTCTCCATCAAAATGGAAGAGATCTGGTTTTGAATAAAATCAATTGAAATATATAGTGAAAATTTTAATTTGCTCATAACAAGTAAAAATATTAACAATATTTCGCTCCCATAAGCCTAAAAAACTCACCTTTGTATCCTTTATCCTTGGCTCACTAATAATTTAACCCACTTGATTTTGGAAATTATCTAGATGAAGTTAGCAGCGATCGACATAGGCACTAATTCTATTCATATGATTATCGTAGAAGCAACTCGTCAGAATAGCTTTGAGATTATCGCTCGCGAGAAGGAGATGGCCAAACTAGGGGCAGGAGTATTTGCTTCTAATTACATCAGCGATCGCGCTTTTGAAGTTGGGCTAGAAACTATTCGTCGTTACGTTCAACTAGCCGATAGTTTGGGGGTAGACGAGATTATCACTGCTGCTACTAGTGCGATCCGCGAGGCACACAATGGAGAAGATTTTTTAAACCAAGTGGTCGCTCAAACTGGTCTTTGTCCCAGAATTATTTCGGGCAAAGAAGAGGCGCGGTTAATTTTTCTGGCTGTTCGCAATTCGATCGCCCTGGAAGAAGATAAAGCTTTAGTTCTAGATATTGGTGGTGGCAGTACAGAAGCCGTTGTTGGCGATCGCTCTAAGATCTTCTTTAGAGATAGTATGCCTCTTGGGGTTTTGCGCTTGCTGGATATGTTTGAAGATAAAGGTACTGTTAGTGCTGAAGGGCGAGGTGTTTTAGAAGCTCATATTCGCTTTGTCGGGCAACAAATTTTTGAACAGATACATAATATTGGCTTTGACCGAGTAATTGGCACATCTGGAACGATTCGTACGATGGGAGAGGCGGCGCACATAGCTGCTGGGGGCAAATCATTACAGTCGGTTAACGCTGAAGTTGTACAGCTAAAAGATATCGATTGCTTAACCGAGAAACTTCTAGAAATGGAACTAGAAGAACGTGCCGAAGTTGATGAAGTAAGTGATAAACGTGCTGACGCAATTCATCTAGGCGGTGTTTTACTGGTAAAGCTATTGCAAATGGCAGGAGTCACAGAAATTACTCTTTGTGATGCCTCTCTACGGGAAGGAATGATCTTAGACTATTTAGAACGACATTCCCAAGAGCTTGCTGCTTTACCTGAACCAAAAAATTTGCGACACCGTAAGGCTGCGAACCTAGTTTATAAATATGAAGCGGACTGGGAGGAAAATCGTCATGTTGCTAATCTAGCGCTACAGATATTCGATCAAACTCAAAAATTGCACAAATACGGAGATTTTGAACGATAAATTCGCGAATTTGCTGCCCTAATTCATGATATCGGACAATTTATTTCTTTTCGACAACATCACAAAAACTCACGCTATATTATTAAACAAACCGATCCCCGAGGGTTTACCGATGAAGAAATGGTGTTGATTAAAAATCTAGTTCGCTACCATTGCAAGGCCAAACCAAGCAAGAAACACAAAAAATTTAGAAAGCTCTCCAAACGCGATCGTCGCATTATACAAAAGCTCTAAGGAATTTTAAGGATTGCGGTTGCCTTAAACAAAACTAAAAATCAAAAAGTTAAACAGATTTTTTGTCAGGTGTCGAAGCAGAAGCTAGAAATAGCCGTTTCGGGTATAGACAATCTAGAAGTAGAAATTTGGGCGGCAGGTCGCAGTTGCCAGGTATTAGCAGAGACATTAAAACGCCAAGTTGAGATTCAAAAAACTTTGGCAAGCCAACCTAAGAATGAGCTGGAATCATCTCCAAGCTAAACAGAATTAAACAAAAAATAGACGCAAAATTTAACAAAAAAGATTTTACGCCTTTCAAAATAAGTATTTTTTCCTTGAGTGTTTATTGCTTTAACGTCAGTTCGATGAAACGAGAAATTTCGTAATTCATCACTTGAGAGATGCTTGCATTCCCTATTATTTCGTGGAAAAAATTGTAACTTTGAACTCCGTTCGCGGTTGCGGAGCAAGTCGTTAGACTCAGCGTGCCCGTAGGGCATACTCCGAATTCCGAACTCAGGTTGCTTTAGCTATGACATTATTTTGTCTAAAATCTTTTGCAGAATTTGCATTCCGCTAACTGCTTGCCAACCGAATAATCCCAATAGCACAACATTTAAGGAGACATGAGTATTACGAGCTATACTATTGCCCTTTTGCATATAAGGAACTAAAGATGCAGAAACAGCAATTAAACCAGTCATACTTAATCCTGCTATCAAATGAGGTCCAACAAACAGTTTTCCATTATTGATATAGGTAATTGCCATACCACCTATATTGCCTAAAACCATCAAAGCCAGAAGAATTGACCCCATTTTGTGGTGTCTTTGA
>JASJDX010000427.1 GCA_030064975.1 Pleurocapsa sp. MO_192.B19 | reverse complement strand
TAAACATTGCCGAGAACGATATAAACTCGGCAATGTTTAAATCTCAAAAGTACTATTCTTCAGGATGATTTCTAAGAAAAATTAGACAAATTTTAAACAAGTTAGACTAATCTGTTATCCTTGTGACTTTTTGATTGTCTTCATTACCCTTAAGCTTTTATGGTCAAGAGAGGAGATTGCCAGTTGAAAAAAATACAAGCTATTATCAGACCTTTTTTACTAGATGAAATCAAGATTGCTCTAGTCAAAGTGGGAGTAATGGGGATAACTGTTTCTGAGGTACGAGGTTTTGGTCGTCAAAAAGGACATACAGAACCATTACCCCACTCCGAATCTACCGTGAAGTTTTTAGCAAAAATTCTCATTGAAATCGTGATTAAAGATGAGCAAGCAGACAGGGTAGTAGATACAATTATCGCTGCTGTTCGTACAGGAGAAATTGGGGACGGAAAAATTTTTGTCTCTCCTGTAGAGCAGGTGATTCGTATTCGGACAGGTGAAAAAAACCTGGATGCTATTTAATAGTGTGGGACATCCTCAAACAGTAGACTTAAAAGAAGTTGTCAACGCCATTTTGCATTGGGCATCTCAAGCCACATTTTCTCTAGAGCAACAATACTGTCAACGAGAACGAAGATATACTCGGCGTTCATTTTCACTAACAGCTTCCGTTTCCATAACCTCTGCAGTAATTTGTGTTCCATCTTCTAAATTGACAATCCATTCTTGTCCACGAGATAAGATGGGACATTCACCCTTAACTTCTTCCCATTTTAGATACGACCCATCCAAGTAGTAATCAAAAATGCAAAAATGTCTCTTGTTTTGTGCATTCTTACTAGTCATAATTTATTACTCCGTATGAAATGACTTATATTCTAGTATTCTAGTGGTCTGTCAAGATTTAATTGAAGGATAAATCTTCCCCTGCTGCCCCTGCCTCCCTTGCTCCCTCTGCTCATCTCAACCCGTCATTTTAAAATTGACAAAGCACTAGAGCAGTATTTGTGATTTTCTTTATTCCTCTATGATGGAGCAATGAGCTCAATTACACTTCGGAAACTTCATCGGTCCAAACCGTAAATTTAACTAAATTAATCGGCTGAAATGAGGTGGTCAAGGCTGTATCTACTGCATCGCGACCTCGAACCATTAAGATTCTTCCTACACGAGGGACATTATGACGAGCATCAAAAGTGTACCATCGATGATCTAGGTAGACCTCAAACCAGGAGCTAAAATCCATCGGATCGGGTTGTGGTGGAATACCAATATCGCCCAGGTAACCAGCCGCGTAACGAGCCGGAATATTCAAACAGCGACACAAGGTAACTGCTAAGTGGGCGAAATCGCGGCAGACCCCAGTCCGCTCCGTATAAACTTCATAGGCAGTTTTGGTCGAGCGAGCATACTCGTAACCAAAGCGTACGTGGTCATGAACCCAATCGCAAACCGCTTGCACCCTTCTCCAGCCAGTCGGCGTTTGGTCAAACAGGTCCCAGGCAATTTCTGAGAGGCGATCGACTTCGCAATAGCGACTGCTAAGTAAATAGGGAAGTACGTCCACGGGTAGTAACTCCACGGGAATCTCTTGAGCATTGCAATTGACTAGATCTGGCTGACTGTTATCTAAGACCACTGTCTCATTCCACAAACGTACGCGACCTGTTGGCAAAACAAGCCGACCGACCCGATTCCCGAAGTCATCGACAAATTCTTCCACACTAGTCTCTGGTTCAATTTTCAATTCCTCGGGCTTTTTTACTTTTGAAAGCTGAGATGGATGCAGATAAAGCTTCAAGAGCATCGGCACCGGCGACGGCACGTCAAATAAAAATTCGTAACCAAGGCGAATCAACATCTTTGAACCCATCACGACTATCTGTAAGTGATACTCATTATGTTTACTTTCTAGTAATTATTCCCGACCCATCAGACTGGTGCCAAATGTCTATTTGCTGTTCTTGAGCTAATTTTTGCCTTGTTCGCTGGGTCTTCGCTTCTAGTTCTTGAACTTCTCTTTGGAGGAAAAAGTTGAGAAAAGTTCGAATACTAGTAATTGCCCCTAGCTTACCAATTGAATCCCAACTGGGAGAAACAGCCGTTGCCACAATATCAGCAGCCAACAAAAACTCCAGCGATAGTGCAAGAGCCAAACCAAATTGTAACCGAATAAATTCCCATGTTTGAGAAGATCTTGCTTGGCTAATACGTTTAAGCAACCTTTGCAGGGCAATTAAAACGGCTGCCACAATAATCAAGATCGCAATGATTTCTAAAAATGCTTCTAAAAAAACTACAGCCTGCCCTAATAGCTCTTCGATCCCAATTACAATTCCAGAAGTCTCAACTGGCACATTAGCTAGTATATAAATTTTAGTTAGCATAGTGATTTATGAGCAAAATTCCTAACTATATTGGGGTTGCTGGAAGTTTCCAAAAACTAACTCTCGCCGACATAAATTCCTAGAGAACGAGCTGTTTGTACCAAACTGCTCTGAGGAGCGACCAAAGAGGGACTCTGGCTAATAACCAGTTCTAGAGGAACACTTCCTACTTCCCCATTGCGCCAAGCAACCATGCGAGCGAATTGTTCTTGAGCGACTAAATCGATCGCAGTTTTACCAAAAGCAGCAGCCAGAATCCGATCCCAAGCAGAGGGCATACCGCCTCTTTGTACGTGTCCTAAAATGGTCAACCTAGTTTCTACTCCCTCTGGGCTACAAGCAGGTATTTGCTCGGTAATATACTGACCAATTCCCCGCAGGCGTACTTCCCCAAGAGAATCGGTGTAGCAACTGATTTCTCCTGTTTCGGTTTTGGCTCCTTCGGCAACAATAATCAGAGCAAATTTACGTTTCCACTTATCTCGCAGCTCTTTAAGTTTTTGACAAACTTTAGGAAGGGAATAGGGGATTTCTGGAATCAAAATGACATCTGCACCCCCAGCAATGCCTGCTTGCAAAGCTAGATGCCCTGCCGTCCGCCCCATAACTTCCACCACCATGACGCGATCGTGACTTGCAGCCGTGGAAGTCAGGCGATTGAGGGCATCTGTGACCGTGTTAACTGCCGTATCAAACCCCACCGACCGTTCTGTCAAAGCCACATCGTTATCGATCGTCTTGGGAATTGCCACCAAATTCCAATTTCCTTGACTAGCTAATTCACGCAAAATTGCCAAACTGCCGTCACCACCGATCGCAATTAGAGCATCTAGTTCTAGTGCTTGGTATCCCTCAAAGATCTGTTTTGCCTGAGCTAAGGTATCTCCCTTATTAGTAGAACCGAGAATTGTTCCTCCCATACAGAGTAAGGGATCTATGCCATGCAGATCCAAGCCGTGCAGGCTCAAAGTGATTGCTTTGCGCTCTAGTAAACCTTTAGTGGCATAGGGAATGCCTACAACTTCCCAATCGTAAGAGAGTGTGGCATGACTGACGACTGTTCTGATGACCATATTGAGTCCAGGACAGTCACCACCGCTAGTCAGAATACCAATTCTTTTACCCATACGTCCCTCCCCTAAAGCGATCGCTCTAGTGCTTGCTTCTGTTTTTGACCGAGTTGCCAATTCTCTAATTAATCGATTCCTTAATTTTTAAACTAGCTCTCTCTTGGTTGTAGTTTTCTAGCTCAACTTTTACTGGCTTGACGTTCCAGATTTCGGTTGCGTATTCCCGAATCGTGCGGTCAGAAGAAAACTTACCCGTGCGAGCGACGTTGAGAATTGACATTCTTGTCCACTGCTCCCGACTCAGATAAGCTTTGCTGACTCGCTCTTGACAGTCAACATAAGCCTGGTAATCAGCGAGAATTAGATACTCGTCTCGATACAGTAGCGAGTCCACCAGGGGGCGAAAGAGATCGGGATCGTTACCAGAAAAATAGCCAGAGGAGATTTGCGCGATCGCCTGTCGCAGAGAGGGATTGGTATTGTAGTAGTGCCAGGGATTGTATCCATTAGCTTTCAGCTTAGTTACTTCTTTCGCAGTTAGACCAAAGAGAAAAAAGTTCGACCCTCCAACGGCTTCGCTAATCTCGATGTTAGCTCCATCGAGTGTGCCAATGGTGAGTGCCCCGTTGAGGGCAAATTTCATATTGCCAGTGCCAGAGGCTTCTTTCCCAGCAGTAGAAATCTGTTCAGAAAGATCGGCAGCGGGGTAGACTTTTTCCCCAAGAGAAACATTATAATTGGCTAAAAACACTACTTTAAGGCGATCGCCTACGTCGGAGTCGTTATTAACTACATCGGCTACAGAGTGAATCAGCTTAATAATTAGCTTTGCCATGTAATAACCAGGTGCTGCTTTACCGCCAAAAATAAATGTTCGCGGCACTATCTCTAGTTGAGGATTAGCTTTAATCTGGTTGTAGAGGGTAATAATATAAAGAACATTCAGTAGTTGACGCTTGTACTCGTGAATCCGCTTAACTTGAACGTCAAACAGGGAATCGAGATTCACTTCAATCCCATTATGACGCTGAATGTAGTCTGCTAATTCTTGTTTGTTATCCTGTTTGATCTGATGCCAGCAATCACGAAAAGAGCGATCATCCACCAAGTCTTCTAATTGTCTCAGACGTTCAAGATCATGAATCCAGTTTTGACCGAGTTGCTCAGATATGAGTTTAACCAGTCGCTGATTAGTCAATAGCAGCCAACGACGGGGAGTGACTCCATTAGTTTTGTTGTTAAATTTCTGCGGCCAAAGTTGAGAGAAATCTCGCAGTAAGTCTTGTTTAAGTAGTTGGGTATGCAACTGTGCGACTCCATTGATAGAGTGACTGCCAACACAGGCTAGATGAGCCATGCGAACAGACTGCTCTGCTCCTTCTCCAATCAGTGAGAGTCGCCTTAAGCGAGGTAAGTCATGAGGATACTTTTGCTTAACCTGGTGAAGAAAGCGATGATTGATTTCATAAATGATTTCTAAATGCCTGGGTAAAAGGCGACTAAAAAGACTAAGAGACCAGCACTCTAATGCCTCAGACAGTAAGGTGTGGTTAGTATAGGCGAAAGTGTTTCGGCTAATCTGCCAGGCATCCTCCCATTCCAAGAGATATTCGTCTACCAGCAGACGCATTAACTCCGCAATGCTTAATGCTGGATGGGTGTCGTTGAGCTGTATTGCTACTTTTTCGTGAAAGCAATCGAAATTGTCATGATTGCGCAGATATAGGCGAATGATGTCATGGAGAGTACAGGCAACGAAGAAATATTGTTGTTGCAAGCGAAGTTCCCTTCCTTGGGGTGTATTGTCGTTGGGATAGAGAACTTTGCTGATGTTTTCCGAGAAGATTTTATCGGCTACCGCACGATTATAGTCGCCGACGTTGAAAACTTGAAAATTAAACTCTTCGCTGGCTTTAGCACTCCAGAGGCGCAAGCTATTGACCGTGTGGTTATTGTACCCAGGTATCAGCAAGTCATAGGGAGTACCAAAAACGGTCTGATGAGATAGCCAGCGCACTCGATAGCGACCTTTTGCATCCAGATAAGCCTCGGTACGACCGCCAAAATTTACTTCCACTCGATACTCTGGTCGGGGAATTTCCCAAGGATTACCCAAACGCAGCCATAGATCGGGACATTCAACTTGCCACCCTTGATGAATTGTTTGGTGAAAAATACCAAAATCATAGCGAATACCATAGCCACGAGCTGGAATTTCTAGGGTAGCCAGAGAATCGAGAAAACAGGCAGCCAAGCGTCCTAACCCTCCGTTGCCCAAACCTGGTTCGTCTTCCCGTTCCATCAATTCTTCAAGGTTAATTCCCAGTTCTAGTAGGGCTTGTCTAGTTGAATCATACAAACCCAAATTGAGCAAGTTTTTGCTTAGCTGACGACCCAGCAAAAACTCTAAAGATAGATAGTAAACGGCCTTGACATCCTGTTCGATGTAGGTTTTTAAGGTCTGAATTCGCCGTTGAATTAATCGGTCTCTAACAGTATAAGCCAGAGCCATGTAGTAATCATGGAGAGCTGCGATCGACTCATATTTTCCTTGGGTATATAAAAGGTTATCTGTAAAAGCTCGCTTGATGGTTTCCAGACTAGTTCCTGTTCGGTCGTCTTCTACCTGAACCGTCCCAGCTTGCTCAAACTTTAGCTCTGGCTCGGAGCTAGAGCCTATTTGCTGACCATTTTTCTTAAATTGACTTGAATACATGGACTTTGCCATCAAGAGATGGGTACTCGATCAGATTAGGTAAACAAAAAATCAATTAGTATTATTTTCGTTTGAGAAATTAGATTACTTAATGTATCAAACGAAAGTATGAGTCAAAGATTTAAAAAACACTGTTTTTAATAGCCGATATTTTCAGCAATTAGCTCTTTGGCAATAAACAACTTATTGATACTAGTTAATCTCTAATTCTGCTTAGAATATCATTATAATTCAAATTGGTCTTTACCTTTATTTAAACACTAAACTCGATTTCAATTTTGCTAAATAGATAACAATTTAGATAAGAATTTTTCAAAT